>JAZQHX010000320.1:0-4673 GCA_045540835.1 Acutalibacteraceae bacterium
GAGGTGGATTTTGCGTAGCAAAAGACGGAGGGAGAGATTAAGAAAACTACCCCTCAGTCAAAACCTACGGTTTCGACAGCTCCCCTGACAAGTGGAGCCGTTATATTTTGCTGTTTCTTTCCCTTTTTGAGGGTCAAGGGCGGAGCTATTGTCGAGGGGTTGGCGGTGGAGAGTAAAGGCTAAAAAATTCAAATAATCTTGCATTTCAATGCCTACACAGGTGTAAATAATTTACCTTTCAGAAAAATTCATTCCGTTAATACCGTCTGCTATTTCGGCGAAAATTTGATTACAACTCTTAATTTGTTTTTTGGTGTTTTCTGAAAATACAACTACAACATATTCGGGGCTTTCAGCAGGAAAAAATCCGCAAAACCAGCCCTGGGAAATTTCTATACCGTTTTCAAATTTTCCCGTTTGTGCAGTTGCCGTTTTTCCTGCCGCAGAAACGGTTTCAGGTTTTGCTTCTTCACCCGTTCCTTTAGTTATAACAGCGGTTAAACAATCCTTTAATGTGTCCGCTGTCTGCTTTGACATAACTCTTGTTCTTTTTCCTTTATCATAAATTTCCTTTTTACCGTTTATAATAGTGCCTTCTACTACACTTGGCAGATAATAAGTGCCGTCGGTAGCGATTGCACAGTAAAGCGGCAAAATAGACACGGGGGATAACAGAAGCTTACCTTGTCCTATGGAAAAGTTAGCAAGTGCGGCTTCATTAGTAAGCTCACTTTTATTGGTAAGCATTCCGTCCGATGTATAGATTCCGTCGCACAGCTTGATTTTTTGACCGAAATTTAGGGTTGACGCCATATTATAAATATTTTCTCCGCCGATTTTTCTTGCAAAATTATAAAAATAAGTGTTGCATGAATTTGCAATTGCTCCACGCAAATCTATAATGCCGTGTCCGGCTGCTTCGTGACATTTAAAAAAGCGGTCTGCTATCTGCTCTTTACCCTTACAAATGTGATAAATTCCGTTTATGTGGTTTTCTAATCCGCTTGCCGCTACGCAGGGCTTGAATACAGAGCCAACATTATAAGCATTTATTGCTCGGTTTACCATTGGGGAATCTTCACGTTTAAGGTAGTCTTGGATATTTTCACAATCAAAAAAAGGACGGCTTACCATCGCTCTGATTTTGCCCGTTTTAGCCTCAGCCACCACAACAGCACCTTTTTCTAAATTTAGTGCCGCCGCTTCTGCAATATTCTGAATGTTAATATCGAGGGTGGTTATTACACCGCTTGCTGTTACGGTGCTGTCATTTTCTATTACGGCTTTTGCACCCTCTAAAATCCTGCCTTTACCGTTGCTTTCAAAATATACCGTAACTTCTTCAGGTGAGTAGAGAATGCTGTCATAAGCCGCTTCAATTCCTGCAACTCCTTTGTTATCCGAATCGGTATAACCAATCAAATGAATTGCTGGTGTTAAATTGCCTGAATTCAGTCGGATTTTTGTAGTTACAATTCCGTCGGTTTTAATATCCTTTGGAATTTCACAAACAGCAGGTTCACCGTTTTTAAGTGTTTTTAATACCTTTTCGAGTTCTTCTCCTTTAAGTATACTGCTTATGCCTGCAATACCTTTTTCAGTAGGAGAGACCGCCGCAATTATTTTATTAACGTTATTTGTAATCGGCAGCATATTACAGTCAAAAATCGTTCCTCTCAAATCAGCAATTTTAAGCTTATAGCAGTTAAGGCTTCTATAAGTTGACTGAATATCGGAAGTCGCTGTAACCGCAACACGAAGAATACAGCTTAAAAATAGCAGCATCAAGGTTGTAAAGCAGAGAAAAGTCCTGCGTGTAAACGTTTTCCAGAATAGATTATTTTCCATAAAAAAACACCTCATATCTATTTTAGACATAAGGTGTTAAATTAAATCATAAGCAAATACAAATAATCCGAACCTGATTTTGGAGGTGGGGTTATTCGTGTTTGCTTAAGTTTTCATTCTCAAAAGTGAGCCCGTTTTTATAGGTCTCGGATAGGGGATTTTAACCGTCATCATCGGGTGAGGAGCAGATTCTATCGGCTCGCCCTTACCGTCATAAAGCTCGTTTGCGGTAACGGTAAAGGGTGCGGATTGCGGTTCAAGACAATCAAATTCCTGACCGATTAAAAACTTGTTTTTAAGGGTTGCGGTAATCATACCGTCTTCATATCCGTCAACAATGGCGGCAACCGAATAATCTCGCACATAACCTGCATTTTCATAAGTTTGTGCGTTTTGGGGTGTGCCTAAATAAAATCCCGTAGAATAGGTGCGGTGGCTGATTTTATTAAGCTCTTCCGTTACCCAATCGGGACATTTCCAATCGCTATGAAAGGCTTTCATACTGTCAAGCGCACCACGGTAAGCATTTGTCACAACCGCAACATAATAATGCGATTTTGCTCTGCCTTCTAATTTTATACTGTCAACCCCTGCGGCAATCATTTTATCAAGATGCTCTGCCATACACATATCATTTGCATTAAGAATATACGTACCTTTATCGGTTTCGGTAATATCAAAATACTGTCCGGGACGTTTTTCCTCCATAAGAGAATAGCTCCAGCGGCAGGATTGCGCACAATCTCCACGGTTGGCATCTCTGCCCGTCATATAGCTCGAGAGCAGACATCTGCCCGAATATGATACGCACATAGCACCATGTGCAAAGGCTTCAATTTCAAGACTTTGCGGAGTTTTTGCCCTAATTTCGGCAATTTCTTCTAAAGACAATTCACGTGCTAAAACAACACGTTTTGCGCCGAAATCGTGAAAAGCACGTGCAGTTTCATAATTACAAATTCCCGACTGCACCGATATGTGCAAATCCAAATTCGGAGCGTATTTCTTAACCATATTCATTGTACCGAAATCGGCGGCAATTACTGCATCTGCACCCAATTCGTTTAACTGCTCCAAAAAAGAGGGTAGACGAGGCATCTCGGCATTATGCGGTATTGTATTGCAGGTTACGTGAACCTTTACTCCGTGTGAGTGTGCATATTCAATACCGATTTTTAAATCCTCAATACCGAAATTGGTAGCCGCTGTCCGCATTCCGAATTCTTCTCCTGCAAGATATACGGCATCTGCACCGTAATCCACCGCCGCCTTAAGACGTGTTAAATCGCCTGCAGGACTTAATAGCTCAGGCAATTTAATAATATCAGTCAAAGTACTCATAAACCCAATTGTCTCCTTGCTGAAGCTTATTTATAGTTTGCGACTGTTCAGCAGAGGTCTTATGATAGTAGAATTTGCCTTTACTGTCGGTAACAAAATAATAATAATCCGATTCTTTTGGATTAAGCGCCGCTTTAATTGCTTCTATTCCGGGGGAACAAAGCGGTCCTGGGGGAAGCCCTTCGGCGGTATAGGTGTTATATCTGCCGTCATCACGTTTAAAGGAATTACCGTAATAGCAGGTAGGGGAAGAGCCAAGCGTTGTAAACTCCTCACTATCAAGACGGTTATAGAATATTCCTGCAACTGTGGGCATTTCGTCAAAATTCTCACCGCATTCCATTTGAATAATTGATGCCATTGTAAGAATTTGATTCATATTATAACCCATTTCACGTGCCTTTTCATACATATCGTCTGTAATACGGCTTTCGGCCTCTTTTATCATTTTTTCAGCCGCAAGCATTGCGCATTCTTCGGAATCAAAGGCGAAAAATTCGTAGGTTTCGGGGAATAAATAGCCTTCGAGTGTATGATAAGTTCTTGCATCATCAGCATTCTTTAAAAGGTCAGATTTTCTTTCAATTTTATCTAATGCAATAAGGAAATCTGATTTTTTGCAAACCCCTGCTTTTTCGAGCTGTGTGGCAATACCAGGAACAGTAACGTCCTTACCGTTAACATTTTTAGTGTAATCGTTAATTCCGGTGCCCTCGGGTATGGTAACCTTTATACTTTCGGCTTTTGCACCCTCGTTTATAAGCATCTGACAAATAGCTTCATAACCAGATTCGCCCTCAAAATTATAGTATCCGTATTTAAACTGACTGTCATACCCTTTAAGCTTTGCATAAAGACGGAAACACATAGGAACTTTAACCGCTCCACTTTGTTCGAGTGCATCGGCAATCTGTGTTGCAGTAGAACCCTGAGGGATATTTATTTCACATTTATCGCTTGTTCTGCCGAAACCAATACCCATAAAATCTGCACCAACGTAAATTATACCGAAAGCAAGACTGAATGAGACAATAACGATAATCAGAATCCAGATAATGCTTTTTATCAAACTTTTATTCTTTTTACGTTTAGCTTTTTTATTCTTTTTGTTTTCTTTGTTTTCGGTTGTCTCGTCATTTTCTAAAACGAATCCTTTACCGATTACAAAATCTTCTTCATTAAAATTTCCGTTCCCGGAAGTAGGGAATTTATTATTATCTTCCATTTTTTACTCTCCGTTAATAACGCATTTGTTTTTTTAGATTTTCCGCAGTAGCTTTATCGGTAAGATATGATAAAATCTCGAAACCGAAATTAAATGCGGAACCCGCACCGTAAGCGGTGATTATGTTACCGTCACAAGCAACAGGTTCATTTACTACCACAGCGCCGATTAAATCATTTTCAAAGCCATTAAAGCAGGTGGCTTTTTTACCGCTTAGTAATCCCTTATGACCTAAAATAGAGGGTGCTGCACAAATTGC
>JAZQHX010000321.1:0-5253 GCA_045540835.1 Acutalibacteraceae bacterium
GTGCTGGACATTGGCTGTGGCAGTGGAATCTTAGCCATTGCATCTGTCCTTTTGGGAGCCGAATCGGCTGTAGGTGTCGATATTGATGCGCAATCGGTAAAAACCGCAAAGGAAAATGCTGAAATCAACTCAATTTCCGACAAAACCGAATTTATTGTAGGTGACCTTGCGGACAAGGTAAGCGGAAAATACAACATAGTATGCGCAAATATTGTAGCCGACGTAATTATAAGACTTCTGCCCGATGTAGGTGCATTTATGACCGAGGACGGTATTTTAATCGTTTCGGGAATTATCGACATAAGAAAAGATGACGTTTTAGCGGCAGTTCACGAAAACGGCTTTAAGGTAGAAGCCGAAGCATATCGTGACAATTGGTGCGCTTTTGTATTAAAGAAATAACGGAGGAAATTTATGCTTGAATTTGAGCAGTTGAAATTAAGACTTGTAGCCAATGAGGAGGAAATCCACGATTTAAAGGATGCTTTAGGCTATGACAGACTTAAAAGAGAAATAGAGGAGCTTGAAACGAAGGCTTCTATGCCCGGCTTTTGGGACGATATTGAAAACTCACAAAAAATAGTGCAGTACACGGGAAAGCTTAAAAACACCACCGAAAGCTATGATAACATTTGTTCTTCTTACGAAGACCTGTTAGTACTCATAGAAATGGGTGACGAGGAGGGTGACCTTTCCTTAGTTGAGGAAATCACCGCTTCTGTTGACGAGCTTGAAAAAAATCTGGCTTCCTTAAGACTTCAGACCCTGCTTACAGGCGAGTATGACAAAAACAACGTAATTCTCACCTTCCACGCAGGCGCAGGCGGTACTGAGGCTATGGACTGGGTTTCAATGCTTGTTCGTATGTACTCCCGCTGGACAGAACGTCACGGCTTTAAGGTTTCAATGCTTGACTTTTTGGACGGTGACGAAGCAGGTCTTAAAAGCGCCACCCTTTTAATCGAGGGTGAAAATGCCTACGGTTATTTAAAGAGTGAATCGGGTGTTCACCGCTTAGTACGTGTTTCCCCCTTTGATTCCTCGGGAAGACGTCATACTTCATTTGCCTCCCTTGAGGTTATGCCCGAAATAAGCGATGACAGTGACATTGAAGTTCGTGAAGAGGATATTAAAATGGACGTTTTCCGTTCTTCGGGCGCAGGTGGTCAGCACATTAACAAGACTTCATCTGCGGTACGTCTTACCCACATTCCCACCGGCATTGTAGTTGCCTGCCAGAACGAGCGAAGCCAGTTCCAGAACAGAGAAAAGGCTATGAAAATGCTTAAATCCAAGCTTTTGGAAATCAAGGAACGTGAGCATCTTGAAAAAATCGAGGATATTAAGGGCGTACAAAAGGAAATCGCCTGGGGCTCGCAAATCCGCTCCTACGTATTTATGCCCTACACCCTTGCAAAGGACCATCGAACCGGCTTTGAATCGGGTAATATAAATGCCGTGATGGACGGTGACTTGGACGGATTTATAAATGCTTATCTTAAACTTGCCTCAAAAGGTGAATTAAGCGAAGGGAACGGAGAAGAAATATGAAAAGAATTTTAAGCTTAACTTTATGTTTATTATTAACACTTACCTGCCTTGCAGGTTGTGGTGAAAAAGAGCGCACACTTTACAAATCGGGTCTTAAAAAGTATGTCGATTTAGGCGAATATAAAGGAATCGAGATTGATAAGAGCAGCGAAGAATACAGCACCGCATATAAAGCTACTGTTGATTCCGATGTTGAATCCTACAAGCTTTATGAGAAGAAAACCGAGGGTAAGGTAGCCAAGGGTGATACCGCCAATATTGACTATGTAGGAAAAAAGGACGGTGTAGCCTTCGACGGCGGTACTGCACAGGGTCATGACCTTGAAATCGGCTCGGGTAGCTTTATTGAAGGCTTTGAGGACGGACTTATAGGCGTAGAAATAGGAAAAACGGTTGACCTTAACCTCACCTTCCCCGAAAATTACGGTAATGAAGAATTAAACGGTGCAAAGGTTGTATTTACTGTTACTGTTAATTATGTTACAACCACAAATCCCTTAACACCCGATAAATTTTACGGAGAATTAGGATTTAAAAACGTTCAGGAATACGAAAAAGATGCTGACAAACGCACTGTAAAGAATTTGCTTTTCAAAAAGCTTAAAGACGATTCTAAAATAAATGATTACCCCGAAAGCGACCTTGATGTAATTTACAACAGCCTTAAGGATATGTATGTTTCAAGCTATATGGAGCCTTACGGTTACACACTTGAAACCTATTTAGCACAGTCAGGCACTACCGAGGCTGATTTTAAAGAGCAGCTTGTAACCAATTCGGTAAAACCCATGATGGACGAGCAGATGTTGCTTTATTATGTCTTTGACGAGGCAGATTTAGAATTCACCCAAAACGAAATAAATGCTGAAGCACAGAAAATCGCAGAGGAAGCAGGAAACGGTGCTACCGCCGAAAAAGTTAAGGAGCTTTACGGCGAGCATTACTTAGAGTATTATGTTGTAAGCGAAAAAGCCTTGCAGTATATGTACGATAACGCAAAAATTATTGAAGCTAAATAATTTTTTCTTAAACAATTGAAAGTAATTAAAATATTAACTGGCAGTCTAAAAATTCAGACTGCCAGTTTTATTATTTTCAATATTTTCTCCAAACCATTTTATCAACAACACCCGTGTAAGACTGTATAAGCTTTACAACCTTGGTTGATACATTTTCGTCAATATAGTCGGGAACAGGAATTCCGTAGTCACCGCATTCGTTTGCCGTAACAGCAGTATCTACCGCCTGCAAAAGCGACTTTTCGTCGATACCTGCAAGTACAAAGCAGGCTTTATCAAGCGCTTCGGGACGTTCGGTAGAAGTGCGTATACAAACTGCTGGGAACGGATTTCCAATGCTTGTAAAGAAACTGCTTTCCTCAGGCAAAGTTCCGCTGTCCGATACAACCGCAAAAGCATTCATCTGCAGGCAATTGTAATCGTGGAAACCGAGAGGTTCCTGACGTATAACCCTATGGTCTAACTCAAAACCACTTGCTTCAAGTCTTTTACGTGAACGAGGGTGGCAGGAATAGAGAATCGGCATATCATACTTCTGTGCCATCTTATTTATAGCGCCGAACAGAGAAAGGAAATTCTTTTCGGTATCAATATTCTCCTCTCTGTGAGCAGAAAGCAAAATGTAATTTCCCTTTTCAAGACCTAATCTTTCGTGAACATTCGATGCCATTATGTCCTCTAAATTATTATGGAGCACCTCTGCCATAGGAGAACCCGTTACATAAACACGCTCTTTAGGCAGTCCGCATTCGTGCAGATATTTGCGTGCGTGCTCGGAATAAGCCAAATTAACATCGCTTATAATATCCACTATTCTGCGGTTAGTCTCTTCGGGCAGACATTCGTCCTTGCAACGGTTACCTGCCTCCATATGGAAAATCGGAATATGAAGTCTTTTTGCCGCAATAGCCGAAAGGCAAGAGTTGGTGTCGCCCAGAATAAGCAGAGCATCGGGTTTAATCTCATTCATAAGCTTATAAGAACAGTTTATAATATTTCCTACGGTTGCGCCTAAATCATCACCCACAGCATCCATATAAACTTCGGGGTCATCAAGCTTTAAATCCCTAAAGAAAACTCCATTAAGATTATAGTCGTAATTCTGCCCCGTATGAGCCAAAATGCAGTCAAAATACCTGCGGCATTTATCAATAACAGCGGCAAGGCGTATAATTTCAGGGCGAGTGCCCACAATTATAAGCAATTTCAATTTGCCATTGTCTTTGAATTTTATATCACTGTAATCGGTTTTGATTTCCATTTTGAAAATTCCTTTCAAATATCCATTATAATTCTGTCTCCGCCCCGTGCCAAAAGTCAGCGATACGACAATTCCTTGTTTTAAAAGTTTGAGAGAAAATTGTTCGTAGTGCTGCTTTTGAAGTGAGCGGTGCTGTACAAATGTACTGCCCCGAACGAAAAACGGCGATACGACAATTTTATCCAAACTTAAACTTGTTCAAAGAAAGTGTCGGGCTTATCCGGGTCGAAGCACTCATTACACCACATAAAGGTAACCATATCCGAGTTACCTAAATTTTCAATATTATGGGTATAACCCACCGGAATATCCACAACCTCTAATTTATCGCCCGAAACGAAATATTCGTAAACTTCGGTTTCATCGGGTTTTCTGAAACGGATAACGCCCTTACCGCTAACCACTAAAAATTTCTCATTTTTAGTGTTGTGCCAATGGTTACCCTTAGTAATTCCCGGTTTTGAAATATTAACGCTGAACTGACCTCTGTCAGCTGTACGCAGAATTTCGGTAAAGCTACCACGTTCGTCAATATTCATCTTTAGCGGATAGCTGAAATTATCAGCAGGGATATAGGATAAATAAGTTGCATGAAGCTTTTTAGTGAACCCGTCCGATAAATCGGGAACTAATTTAGTCTGCCGGCTTTCCTTGAATGAATAAATCAAATCTACAATCTCACCCAGAGTAATTTTATGCTCTGTCGGAACCTTGCAGAATACACCCTCACGGTTTTCTTGTCCCTTTATTGCAGAAATAATTTCAGAAACCAAATCATCAATATAAACCAGCGTCATATTAACCTCACGGTTATTGACCGTAATCGGCAAATCCCTTGCTATATTGTGACAAAAAGTAGCAACAGCGCTGTTATAATTCGGTCTGCACCATTTTCCGAACAAATTAGGCAAACGGTAAATCATAATCTTAGCACCGGTTTCTTCTCCGTACTCGAACATTAAATCCTCGCCTGCTTTTTTAGAGCGACCGTAAGGATTGTCAAGCTCTGCTTGAATAGAAGACGAAACAAGCACAGGGCAGGCATTACCGTGCTTTTTGAGGGTATCAAGCAAGGTTGAGGCAAAACCGTAATTACCCTCCATAAATTCGGCCTCTGTTTCAGGACGGTTTACGCCTGCTAAATGCACTACGAAATCACATTCCTTGCAATAATCGTCCATAAGCGAAGGTTCAGTGCCCAAATCATAGGGGAAAACCGTAATATCGTTTGTTATATCATAGGTTTTATCCTTGCCGTCCGCAATATTTTTTAGTGCCGCACAAAGATTTTTACCGACAAAACCGTTAGCACCGGTTATGAGTATTTTCATAAAGCTTACTCCTTAAGCAGAGGAAGAGTACCCGAACCCGATTTTTACGGGACGATTTTCACCTCTGCTGTGTTAAAATACTCGCAAATCC
>JAZQHX010000322.1:0-3270 GCA_045540835.1 Acutalibacteraceae bacterium
GGTGGGTTTGCTTTGTCGAAAAATAGTATGAGTTTTAATAAATGGATAGTAAGTATCATCTTAATAATTACAATAATTGGCAGTAATGTAGTATTAGCTAATGAAAAAATAACCGAAAAGGATATTTTGACAGGTGAATCTTTGACACAAGAAGAAACGGTTATTGCGGCAGTGAATAAGGAATGCTCTATTGGTACGGTGATTAAAACAGAAATAAAGGTTGAAGAAGCCGGTGAATATGAGCTGGTACTGCAATATACAGCCGTTAGCAGAAACAATCCCATAATATCTTTTAAGCTTAACGGCGAATTTCCCATATACGAAGCAGAAAGAATAGAATTTTTAAATAATTGGATAGATGGAGAATCGGTTCGCAAGGATGATAAAGGCAATGAAATCGCTGCAGAACAGGTTCTTTCACCTGAAATGGTCAGCAGTGTGGCAATGAACCGCACCGGAATGTACGAGCTTCCATATACCTTTAATTTAAAAAAGGGTGTTAACAATATAGAAGCAGAAGTTTTTCAGGGCGAATTTTCTCTTTTCAGCATTGTTTTTAGAAAGCCTGAAGAAACAGTAGCGTATAAGAATTGGTTATCTCAACAAAAGGTTGATGGTAGCACATATAAAACAATTTGCATTGAAGCTGAGAAAACACTCATAAAAAATGACAGAGCTTTAATTCCGTTGTCGGATAATGCTTCTGTGGATATAAGTCCTGCAAATCCTACAGTAAGAAAGCTCAATTACATAGGCGGTTCAAACTGGTCAACGGTTGGCGATACAATTACCTGGAGCTTTAATTGTGAAAAGTCAGGATATTATTATTTAGGATTTCAATATAAACAAGATACTGTTATTAACGGTGTATCATACAGACATCTTAAGATAGATGGCAAAACACCCTTCTCTGAGGCAAGACGTGTTAAATTCAAATACGGTGCTTCTTGGAAGTATTTTGAATATGCTGATGGGGACAAACCTTATTTGTTTTACCTCAGTGAGGGAGAACATACAATTTCCCTTGCAGTTACTGCAGGTGAACTTTCAGATGTTTATCTGAAATTGAGTGATGTGGTTGCAAAGCTTGGTGACCTGTATATAGATATTACTATGATTGTGGGAGAAACGGTTGATAATAACCGAAGCTATGAATTGTTTAATCAGATTCCACAATTTAATGACAGACTTGATAATTATATTTTAGATTTAAAAGATTTGGTTGAGGTAATAGAAAAGCTACAGGGTGAAAATAACGGTTCATTAGTATCAAATATCATTAGTGCAATAGAAATATTAGAACAGATGAGGGATAATCCGTATTCTGCTCATCGTTATAAATCGTCATATTATACAGCTTTTACAAATTTGAGTGCTACCTTGGGTACTCTTACCAATATGCCATTGGATTTAGACCGTATATTTATAATAGGAAATACTGCAAATAAACCCGAAACCAATGCTTCGTTTGCAGAAAGTATAGGATTTTCTTTAAAGCGTTTTCTTATAACCTTTTCTGACGACTATGGTACATCTGATGTTGAATCGGAAGAAAGTGTTACTTTATGGGTGAACTGGGGTCGTGATCAGGCGCAGGTGTTAAGTGCGCTAATACGTGAGGATTTTACTTCTGAAACGGGAATTGATGTGAATCTTAAAATAACCAATGCTTCAATAATTCAAGGTATTCTTGCAGGTAAAGGACCTGACGTAATGTTGCATATGTCAAGAGCGGAGCCAATAAACCTTGCAATGCGTGGAGCGCTTGTTGATATATCTGCTTTTGATGATTACAAAGAGGTTATAAAGAATTTTGCCGATGACGCTACAACACCTTACATATATAAAGGCAAAACATATGCTCTGCCGGATACACAGAATTTTTATATGATGTTTATAAGAACCGATATTTTTGATGAATTCGGTCTTGAAATTCCAAAAACATGGGATGAATTTTTAAATGTAGCAACCACTTTGCAACGAAATAATTTGCAGGCATATTTACCATATACTCAGATTTCAAGCAGTACAACGGTTAATGTCGGCGTTGGAGGTCTTACACTTTATCCTACCTTCCTTATGCAAAACGGACTTTCATTATATAAGGAAGATTTATCTGCAAGCACTTTGACTGATTCCGCACAGCTTAAGGTATTTACTGATTGGTGCGAATTATATACAAAGTATAAAATCCCCAGAGTAATGGATTTTTATAACAGATTCCGTATAGGAAGCGCTCCGATAGGCATATCTCCTTATACTCTTATAACGCAGATAAAGGCAACTTGTCCCGAAATAGAGGGTGCTTGGACTGTGTCAACAATTCCCGGCACAGTAAAGGAAGATGGTTCTATAAATTATACTTCTTCGGGTTCGGGTTCCGGTTGTGCAATAACCAAGCTTTCTAAAAATCCCGATAATGCGTGGGAATTTTTAAAATGGTGGACCAGTGCTGATACACAGATTAAATATTCAAATAATCTGGAATCGTATATTGGACCGCTTGGCAGAGTAGCCACAGCAAACGTGAAGGCTATTACAGATATGGGCTGGGATGCAGAAATTTTACCTGCAATAATTGCTCAGCTTGAAAATACTCGTGAAATTGAAGAAATCCCCGGAGGCTATTATACAGCACGTGGCATAGACCAAGCTTTTTGGAATGTTGTGGAGCAGAACAAAAAGCCTAAGGATATGCTTATTGAATGGGGCGAAATTGTGAATAGAGAAATTGAGCGAAAAAGAAAAGAATATAACAATTAAAAGTATCAGAGTTTTGGATTCAAACGATAGGAAAGGATAGTATGCGATGAAAGCAAAGGCTCAAAAAAAATACGGAGCTTCCCTGAGAGTTAGCACATTAAGTGAAAATGCGGCTTTTTGGGTATTGTTAGCACCTTTTTTGATTTTGTTTTTCCTGTTTACGGTTTTGCCGGTAATATCTTCTATAGTTTTAAGTTTTTTTTCGTATGATACTATATCGACGCCGAAACTGAATTTTTTAGATAACTATTTAAGAATGTTTGCAGGGGACGAGGTTTTTCCAAAGGCAATTGTAAATACACTGAAATTTGCAGTAGTTACCGGTCCTTTGAGTTATCTTATAGCTTTTTTATTAGCATGGCTTATAAACGAGTTTACACCATTGTTAAGAACGATACTGGCATTTATCTTTTATGCTCCCGCACTTACGGGCAACGCATTGTTTATCTGGCAAATTGCCTTTTCGGGAGACAGTTATGGATATGCAAACAGTATTTTGATTTCTTT
>JAZQHX010000323.1:0-3816 GCA_045540835.1 Acutalibacteraceae bacterium
CTACAACGTCACAGCGTGCCCAGGTTTTACCTAAATCAATTTGGCGTTTAAGCCAGATATTAACAAAACGGTCGATAGTTTCGTCACCGGTATGAATTGTAACCTGATCGTCATATTGATTAACACGTTTTAATAATTCTGCACGATTTTCGGCAAATGCTTTTTTTGACAAAAGTCGGTTTTTTTCCGCTGTTGCCATTTCTTTGGATTTTGCAATACCGACTACTAAACGAATAGTTTTTTCTTCGCCGGGGTTTAAAGTAACCTTGTGACATAAAGTATATGTCTGGTTGTTTTCAAAACAGCTCGCACCCGAAGAAAGTACGCCTCCGTTTTCGAGTGCTACGGGGTTAGCCGCAGAGTTATAGTATCCTATGAATTTATCGGTTGCTATTTCGTAAGAGTGGGTAGGATAGTCTGAAGCCATATAGCATTCGGTAAAATCAGTGTCTAAGGCATAGCCTTTTGAAGTACCTAAAATTCCACCGAATTCGGAGTCAAAATCGGTTATTGCATAGGATTTATGATTTGAGGTGTTAGACAGAAGATGTGCCATAGGATATACTGACAAATCCTTTACGGTTTCAGTTGTATTTCTGAGATTAATCTCCCAACATTCAGCATAGCCTTCGATAGGCACAAAAATTGTGTAATCAACATCTAATCCATTGTATGAAGATGAAATAAGTGAATAACCCTGACCTACATGAGTTTCCCATTTAGAGAAGGGGAGTTTACCGTAATTGCGATTTGCCGCATAGTAGGTTTTATCGTTATTGTCCATTATGTATATAAGACGATTGTCACCATCAAAATATAAATTGCGGCGTGTTCGGTTCTCATCAAAAATAGCGCTGGGACCGAAACCAAATTGGTCAATGTCTACCAAAGTAGTCTCATTCCACAAATAGTTCATAAGTGGTCTTTTAGAATAATGGTTAGTGATTACATATTCTTTTTTATCGTCAATAAAATAACCGTTTTCATAAAAATCCTCCAATTATTTAAAGAATAACAATTTTATTGTAATGTATTTGACAGCAATTGTCAACTACTGTCAAATAGAATTGTCATATCATAGTCACAAGTTGCTTTGTCAGGATTCGGTGTTGTTAATAAGCCTTGATTGGTTATAAATATTTTAGTTTTTAATGTTAAATAGCTGTATATAATTGTTTTTACGGTATTTCAAAGGAGAAATTTTGCTTTCCCTTTTGAATACTGTGCAAAAATAGTCGGACGATTCAAAACCACACAGATAGGATATATACTTTACGGAATACTGTGTAGTTGATAACAGCTCTTTGGCGTAATTGATTTGCTGTTTGCGGATTTCTTCAGCAACACCGTGTCCTAAATATTTTGAAAACAATGCTTGAAGATGTGGAGAACTTATATAACATTCTTTTGCAACCCGGGCAACCGAAATATTTTTATTGAAATTCAGGCTTATGTATTCAATAGCTTTTTTCATATGGGGATTTGTAGTAGGGTTACTTTCAAACAAAGCAGAGTTTTGCTTAATATATTCATCAAATAAATGAGAAAGAATTTGCAGCATGGTTATAACGAATTTTTCTTTATCTGTTGAGACGAGTTCTGTATCCCGTAATGTATTTAATTCTTGAGTAGTCATACCCAAACGACGAGCATAAATATTAAAAAACTTTTCTTTTATCTCGCCTTTGAAACCGGTGACGGAAATTAAACCTACATATTTTCCTTTGATTTTTATAGGAATGTTGTATTCTGCTACCCCACAAAAGCAGGTTGCTTTTGTTACAGTATCTTCAAAATCGGTTTTGTGTAGCAGACGTCCTTTTAAAAATTTGCATTTACTGTAAAAAAGAGAACGGTTTTTTATTCGCAGACAGTACGGTGTTAAGTGCCATTTGTTGTATTGTGGGAATTTTTCAATTTCGGTATTGAGAAAGGTTCCGTAAATGTCATAAACAATTAAATCTGTTGAACAGGTTTCCTCAATAATAGCAATAGTATCTTTAATCAGTTGCAAAATATCCGACATAGAAATTCAACTCCATACTTACTGAAAGTTTGACAATACAAAATCAAAGTTTTTTAGTTTATTATAATGTTATAATAAATAAAAGTCAACATAACAACTGAATGATTTGAGAATTTAGGTAGGTAATGATTATGCAAAACTTGTGGATAGATGCAGTTGATTTTACTGAAAAGGGAGGCTGGCAGATTGAAACACAATTTGTCAGAGAAATGGGACAACCGTATTTAATGGCAAATCATACGCCCGGTGTTCCGGTAAAGAACGCAATTAAACAATTCAATGTTGAAGAAGACGGATATTATAGGTTTTATGTACGTACAAAGAACTGGAAATTTCCTGAAGCTCCCGGCAGAATCAAGCTCAAGGTTGATGATTTTGAATTGAATAACGAATGCGGAAAGATGCCCACACTTTCATGGTATTGGGAAATAGCAGATGATGTTTATTTAAAATCAGGTATGCACACATTGGAAGTTTGCGATAAGACAGGGTGGCTTTCTCGTTTTTCGAGTATTATTATTACAAATGATATGGATTTTACGCCATCTCGTGAATTGCCTGTAATGCTGAAGCAAAGGGCTGAAATTAAAAAGCTTGATACAAAGGTTAAAGATAAGGGGAATTGGGATTTTGTTGTCGTAGGTGCAGGTCCCGGTGGAATAAGTGCGGCAATAAGTGCGGCACGTCACGGACTTAAAGTAGCTCTTATTAGCGGTAGGCCTTGTCTTGGCGGAAATGCCAGCAGCGAGGGTACAATAGGATTGGACGGAGCAACCTTTAATCATCCCGGTTATCACGAAACAGGAATATCTGCCGAAATAAAGCGAATACACGAGCACTTGGGTCTTACCTGGCAAGAATCTATTGAGAAGGTCATCGAAAACGAACCTTTGATTACAGTGTTCTATAATGAACTTTGTATGTCGGCAGAGTGTTCTGACGGAATTATTTCTTCGATAGAATGTGTCAACACACTTACTCTTGAAAAAAGCAGATTCAGCAGTAAACTGTTTGCAGATTGTACGGGCGACGGCTGGTTAGGATATTATGCCGGCGCTAAATATCGTATGGGGCGTGAGGCAAAGCACGAATTTAATGAATCGCTTGCGTGTGAGTATCCCGATACATATACAATGAGCGGATGCATTACCGGAACACGGAATGATGTTGGAAGATTATTAGGCTTCTTCCTTGAAGATGGTGAAAATCCTGTTGAATTTAAAGCTCCCGAATGGGCGGTTAAGTTACCCGAAGGCGATAAGCTGAACAGAAAACCGATTCTTAAGAATATGACGGATTGGTGGATGGAAAATTCTAATGACTTTGATGATGTTTATGATAACGAATTTGTTCGTGACGAGCTTGTAAGAATCGTTGTTGGATATTTCCATTGGCTTAAAAATTCTTATTCAGGTAAAGAAGAATACTCAAATAAGTATATGAAGTATTTAGCTGTAAACAATTCAAAACGTGAGAATCGCCGCATAGTTGGTGATTATATGATGACACAAAATGATTTTGTTAAGGATAAGTATTTCGAGGATACAATTAGTTATTGCGGCTGGAAGATTGATTTGCATCATCCTCGTGGAATTTACTCTGGGGCAGAGGGTGAGTTTTATGCGGATTTTGAAGTGCCTATAACTCCTATTCCGTATCGTTGTTTGTATTCGTGTAATGTTAATAATCTGTTTGTTGCGGGACGTTGTGCGTCATTTTCACATATTGCATTAGGCTCTACCCGAGTTGAGAGCACAATAACTACAATGGGTCAGGCGGTAGGTGTTGCC
>JAZQHX010000324.1:0-2233 GCA_045540835.1 Acutalibacteraceae bacterium
TTACACTATCATAATGAAATTGAATTATATTATCTTTTAAAGGGAAGAATCAAATATTTTGTCAATGATAAAACATTTATATTAAATGAGGGGGATTTAATTATTATTCCCCAGTGCATACTTCATTCCAATGACAGCGAAGATTGCCTTTATAATGAAAGGCTGTTATTGAATTTTGACAGCACACACTATTTTCCCGAAATAAATTCTACTTTGAAAAACTTATGTAATAATATTATAATACATATACCAAAAGAAAATCAACCGCTAATAGAAAATATATTTTACAAAATTGAAGCCGAATATAACAGCAATAACAAAAACCGTGATTTACTACTTAAACTTTATATAAGTGAGCTGATAATATATCTGCGCCGTTATAGGGTTGATAGCTCCTTTTCAGAAGAAAAAACCGATATACTTATGCAAAAAATAGCCGATTATATAAATCTCAATTACAATGATGATCTTTCTTTAAATAGGCTTTCTAAAACATTTTCTATGAGTGAAAGTTATATTTCACGCCGATTCAAGCAGTCAATCGGTGTCAGCATTAACGAATATATAAACTATATACGTATCGGTCACGCAGAGCAAATCCTCAAAACCGAAAAGCTACCCATAACAGATATTGCTATTAAATGCGGGTATAATGACAGTAGCTATTTTTCAAGCGTATTTAAAAAATTCAAAGGAATAACACCCTATAAATTCTTAATGCAAGAAAGAAGTTCCCGTCCGAAATAATAAAATTGATACAACATAAAACAAAACGAACCCGAAATTTTTTCAGGTTCGTTTTGTTGTTTTTTAGTTATGCTTTAATATAAAACGGAATACTTCTCCGAATTCGGCACGGTTTTCTGCAGAAAGTCTGAGTGCAACCTTTACTTCGCCGTCTGTATAATTACAAAGCAAAGTCTTTTCGCAAACGGTATCAGCAAGATAAGGCGTGTCCTCTGCTATTGCGATTTTAACAGCTATATCAGAATCATTGTGCGAAACTATATAAACGCAACCGTCTTTACTGTGGTTTTTAGGAGACAGCCACTTAGCCTCTTTAAGGTTTCCAAGTCCTGCCTCTATAAATACTTCACCCATCGGCAGATTTACCGTATCGCCGTTTTGTACTTCAATCACAGAGCCGTCCTTTGTATAAAGACGCACAAAATTAAATTCACCGTTCAAGTTTTTGGGAGGATTAGTTCCATTATAAGGCACATTACCAACAGCGGTAAGCGGAGTATTTGAAGAATCCGTACCGGTAGCTTCGGTATAAAGCTTTAATACCTTATTTTCTTTCTCAGCCTTAATATCCTCATCAATAAGGTAATGTCCGCACAGCCCTGCAACACCTCTGGCATCGCTGTCAAGGTCTATTTTTACCATATATTGAGGTAGTGAAGTTTTTTCCTCTTGTGTACAATAATTAGCGATAAATTCACCGTAATCCTTACCAAAAGGACGCAAAATACCGTCAGGACCGCAATATCCGCAATCGCTCATTTCTACCATTCTGAGTCCGCCCGGCCACCACCAGGGCGCAGTTCCCTTTGCATTTGTACGCTCAAATACCTTTTGCATCTGGCGGTTATAATCCTCTGTCATTTTCATACGGAAAGCCATTGGTCTTTCGGTTTCGTGGTCCCATACAAAATCGTGAGTTCTGTTCATACCCGTAAGGGTAAGACCGTACTCTGCCCAAACGGTAGGCTTGCCGTCACTCAGCCAATCAAACAAAGCGGCATTACCGCAAGCGCTGTGATAATCCCTTTCACCGAGACCTATATGATATGCTTCGTGGCTGTTATAGTCGGTATGCTTAACCGCCACCTTAACGCTCTTTGAGTGCTCGCCAAACGGGCCACGGCGATAAGAAATAAGCTGATTAGGAGCAACCTTTCGCATATCCTCTACCGCAATACGCCAAAGACCGCTGAAATAGTCCTCCATAAAGCGACGGTAAGCGCAAAGCTTTACCCTCCATTCGCCATCTTGTGCAAATTCCTCCTCGGGAGGAACTGTAACGCAACCGTCCTCACGGCGGTCAACCTTCATACCAAAATCCTTTTCGGCATTTTCAACCGAACCGTAACGGTCAACAAGCCATTTTTCCCATTCATCATCATATCTGCGCTTACAGGGAGTCGAAAGTAATGCACCGTCACTTTCCCAACTCATATCGTGGCTAAAAATAATCGGGTCCTTTTCGAGTGAAAATTCACACATTATT
>JAZQHX010000325.1:0-2330 GCA_045540835.1 Acutalibacteraceae bacterium
ACCGACCTAAATACATTATAGACGGTGTGGGCGACATAGTTAAATAATTTTATATTTTAATATCATTAGTTTAAAATATACTAAAAATATCCTTTAATCAATAAAAATTTAGTTTTTTTATATTAAATTGCTTGACAATTATTTTAACATAGTATATAATGTGGTTGGAGAAATAGAGTTAGCAAAAGAACACAAGGGACAATTGTGTTCTTTTGCTTTTGTTTTTAGTGGAAAGGAGGGTGCTTTATGACCCAAAAGGAACTGTACGAATGTCTGGAGGAAAACCCTATAATCGCTTCGGTTCATGAAAATCTTTTTGATGATGCTCTGACTTCACCGTCAGACGTAATTTTCCTTTTAGGCGGAAATTTGCTGACAATAAGAGACCGAATAACTGCCGCCAAAAAAGCGAATAAGAAAATTTTTATTCATATCGACTTAGCTGACGGTATCGGTAAAGACAGAGTGGGTCTCGAATATCTGGCAAAATGCGGCGCTGACGGCATAATCAGCACAAGAGCGAATCTTATAAGAACTGCCAAGGATTTCGGTATGCTTACCGTTCAGCGCTTTTTCGTTTATGACACGCAGGGTGTGGATAGCATAAACGACATTCTTTACAACAGCTCACCCGATGTTGTAGAGATTATGCCGGGTGTTATCGGAAAGATAATAGAAATGTTTTCATCGGTCGGAGTACCGCTTATAGCAGGCGGACTAATTGAAACCAAAGCAGAGGTTACATCGGCATTAAATGTGGGTGCTTTTGCCGTATCAACCGGTAAAAAAGAACTTTGGTATATTTAACAAAAAAACGAAATACAATTTAATATTCCGCAGAGAACTTTGGAGTAACGGAAATTCGGGAGATGTTTTTAGTCTCTTAATTTCCGTTATATTTTTTACTTTATATTCAGGGAGAACATAATTATGGCAAATGCTTTTTACAACATTTTAAATGATTTTGCAAATATAGATTACTATTTTTTATTTCAGGTAGTATTAAGAGCTTTTTTAGCTGTTATAATCGGTGTGGTTATAGGCAGTGAGAGAGCACGTCACGGCAGAGCCGCAGGTATGCGCACACACATACTTGTATGCTTAGGTGCTGCCCTTACATCAATGGTGGGAATATATGCACAGGATTTTCTCGGCAATAACGGTGATATTTTAAGACTTGCAGCGCAGGTTGTTTCGGGTATAGGTTTCCTGGGCGCCGGTATGATAATTCTTAAAAACAACAACGTTATAACCGGTCTTACAACGGCGGCAGGTGTATGGACTACAAGTGTTATAGGTATAGCTATCGGCTGCGGTTTTTATACGGGCGCTATAATAGTCTCAGCCCTTTATCTTGTTACAATTATCCTTTTGGGCAAATTTGAAAAAAGCAAAAAGCTTAATGAAGTAATCTATATAGAAATAGACGATATGTACAAAACCAATGAGCTGGTGGAAAAAATCGAAAAAGATAATAATATAAAGCTTGTTTTCCACACAATGCCTCCCAGAAGCGGTTTTTCAGGCAATTTAGGAATACATCTTACCATTGACACAAAGAAACCGTTTAATGTAGAAAAGTTGCTCGAAATGGAAAATGTAGTATTCGCCGAGCTTGAATAAATTTAAGAATATTTATTGACAAATTAGATAATTATGGTATAATAATTATGCAGGAGATTTTAGAGAGTACACTTATCAAGGGATAAGTGTACTTTTTTTATGGCTCCGCAGTAATTTTAAAGTTTTTTCTATATCTTATTTTAAAAAATCGGAGGAAAAAGAAATGGCAAAGACAAACATTGTTGATTGGAAAACGATTACTGATTTTGTAATTGACGCATTCGTTGGTTACGGAATCCCCCGAGCTGACGCCGAAATCTGCGCAGATGTACTTTTAGAATCGGATAAGCGTGGTATTGAATCTCACGGTGTTAACCGCTTCAAACCCGTATATCTTGACCGAATCAAGGCAGGTATTCAGCAGGCTGTTACCGAGATTGAAATTTTAAAAGAAACCCCCACCACCGCTGTTATTGACGGTCACCACGGTATGGGTCAGGTAATCGGTCATAAGGCTATGAGTATGGCTATAGCTAAGGCTAAGGAATACGGTATGGGTATGGTTGTTGTTCGTAACTCTTGCCACTACGGTATTGCAGGCTATTACACCTCTATGGCTACAAAGGCCGGCTGTATCGGTATGACCGGTACAAATGCACGTCCCTCGGTTGCTCCTACTCACGGTGTTGAGGGTATGTTCGGTACAAACCCACTCACAGTTGGTATTCCTACAGACGAAGACTTTGACTTTTTACTTGACTGTGCTT
>JAZQHX010000326.1:0-2511 GCA_045540835.1 Acutalibacteraceae bacterium
TATTATTAGCGGACTAAATCGTGTTGTTACTACCGATTCGAGTGTTACTCTTATTCAAACAGATGCCGCAATCAACCCCGGTAATTCAGGAGGAGCTCTTGTTAATACTAAGGGTCAGCTTGTAGGCATTAACAGTTCAAAAATTGTTTCCGAGGAATTTGAGGGTATGGGATTTGCGATTCCTTCGGATACGGTTAAAGAAATCTGTGATAATATTATTTCTAACGAAAATGCTCCCGAACCTTATATTGGTATTTCGATTAGTGAAAGGTATACTTCCGAAGTACTTGATTTTTACGGTTTCCCGAGCGGTGCAGTTGTTTTGAGTGTTGCTGACGGCAGTCCTGCCGATAATGCCGGTATTAAGAAAGGTGATATTATAACCGAATTTAACGGCGTTAAGATTAACGAATATCAGATATTCATTGATGAGCTTAAAAACTGCAAGCCAAAGGATAAGGTTGATATAAAAATTTACCGTAGCGGTAGATACTATACTGCAGAAATTACAATAGCATCAAACAATTAAAATTATAGAGCAGTCTTAAAAATCATAAGACTGCTCCTCTATTTTTTATCCGTCATAATCCTCAATTGCTGTAACAGCTTCGTCACGGGTTGTAAAATGTATTCCGTTTTCCAACATCTTTTTGTCCTCATCGGTTAAATTATCAAGACTTATACTTCCGTAAACCTCTACAATTTCTTCACCGTTATAAAGCGCAACATTGTTTCCGTAGGAATATAATGCCCAGCCGCTTGGATTCTCTTTTCGGGTCTTTATTACGGCAAAAACCGCCAGAATAATTGCTATTACCGATATTGAAACGAAAACCAAAACTGTATAACGTGCCTTTTTTGTCATAAAAATCCACCTTCCTTAAAAGAAGTTTTAACGGTTTATAATTTTTTATGCAGGCAATAAAAAATATGTTACAGTATTTCGGGCTTTATTCCATGTAATAAAAGTATAGCCGCACTTGCCATAACAGAAAATTCACGGTATTTTCCTCTTAACCTTACCTTGTATTCGGCAGGCTCAATTGTATTACCGTAAATGTCGGTAATATTTCTTTGAAAGGTGAGAAGTGCGGCATCATCACTTATACTCGATACTGTAACGGTGTTTTTTCTCCCCATACCGCAGGATATAACCGCAACGGGACTTTTAGAAAAAATTCCAACCGAAGTTTTATCGGAACATTCACAAATTCCAATAATACTGTTAGGGAATTTTTGTTCTTCAAATCTGTTTTTAGCACCAGTCATTACAGCAATACCTTTTTTTATGTTCAAATCGGTTTTTTTATAAGTTCCTATAATTGTTATCGGATTTTTGCCGCTTTTAACGGTTTTGTCCGAAATATATGTTGCGCCGAGATTTGTAAGTATATGAATAATTTCTTTTTCTTCAACACTTTTTCTGTCGGAAAAAAGTATTACCATTTTCGTCACCCAAAAGTATTATTTACTTAAAAATAGAATTTATTATATAAAAACGCCACATCAGACGATGTGGCGTAAATTTATATAGATTTAATTGGGCTTGCGTGGGTAGTGAAAAATTCAATACCGCCGAATTGTTTGCTTAAAATTTCCTTTAATGGCTCGATTACAATATCTTCGGTATTAAAATGACCAGCATCAAATATCGAGATTCCGTTATCTGCCGCTAATAGAAATTGATGATGCTTTACTTCGGAAGTTATCAGCCCATCAAAGCCGCCGATAATTACATCGGTTATAAAATTACCGCCGCTACCGCTGCAAACGAGTACCTTGGTAATTTCCTTTCCACCGTCAGCAAATCTTATGTTTGTTTTCAAAGTGGATTTAAGGTGATTTGCAAGACTTTCGGCTGATTGTGGTTTAATAGCACCCTCATTAAGCAAAAAGCCGTCCGATGCTGCTATTTTTTTAATATTTTCAAGACCGATGGCTTTGCACAGACGGTCATTAACGCCGCCGTCACCAACATCAAGATTGGTATGCATCGAAATTACAGTAATTCCGTTTTTTATCAGCTCAAATACAACCGAGCCTGCAAGAACATTTTTTAGCGGTTCAAAAATAATCGGGTGATGAGTAATTATCAAATTGCAATTACATTCTACTGCAGTTTTTACGGTCGGGAGGGTACAGTCTAAGGAGAGAAGCACCCTCTTAACATCAGCATTATAATCACCAACAAGAAGTCCTACATTATCAAAGTCGCAGGCAGTATCTAAAGGATACAAGCGGTTTAAATATGATAAAATATCTTTCGCACGCATTTTAAGCCTTCTTTACAAAGGAATCCTTTAATGCAACCGTTCTGTTAAATATAAGCTTTTGTTCGGTTGAATCGGAATCTAAGCAGAAATAACCCTGACGCATAAACTGGAAAGTATCGCCAACCTTAATTTCTTTAAATCCTGCATCAATCTTGCAATTATCAAGCACGGTAAGGGATTCGGGGTTGAGATTATCCGCAAAAGAGGAAACACCCTCTTCGTCGCTGGGGTTAGGTAC
>JAZQHX010000327.1:0-3209 GCA_045540835.1 Acutalibacteraceae bacterium
TATTCAACCGTATTTTCGGCAATTATAGTACCGTTTGTATCTATAAGCGTCGCTTTAGAAGCACCGCCGCCGAAATCTATACCTAAAAGATATTTCATAATATGTATCTCCTGTTTATTTAAATGAATATCGCAAACATAATGGGGATTGTGATTATTGACATAAGATGTGATATAAGTGCCATACTCGCTCCCGGAGTAGTGTCTCCCCCATAAGCGGCAGGAAAAACTACGGTATTAAGTCCCAATGGCATAGCCGTTGCGCACAATGTCAGCATAATAATAGTAGAATCGGTTTTTAAAAGCTTTAAAACCAACACAAAAGCTAGGGGCAAAATAATAAGTCTTAAAATTGAAGCTATATAAATTTTCACTTTACTTGCCAATGTTTTAAAGCTGTAATTAGCTACAACAAATCCCGTAAGAATCATAGCAAGCGGTGACATACAAGCTCCTGCCTGGGAAATAGAGGTTACTAAAAACTTCGGAATCCAAAAGTTTGTAAGCCCTGCTAAAGCGCCTAAAAGCATTGAAATGCAAATAGGATTTAAGAACACCTTAAAGGAAAAGCCTTTATTATCCTTTTTAGGTATGAGAGACGCCGTGCCAAAAGAATAAACATAAAGGCAAAGCGGAAGGGTGAAAATCATATAATCGAAAAGTACATCTTCACCGAAAATACCCAGCACTACCGCATTACCCATAAAGCTGAAGTTAGCAACCGCAAAGGAATAGGTGTAAATTTTTTGCAAATAATCATCCTTTGCAAAAAGGCGGGAAAGTAGAATTCCTATAACTATTGAAACCAAGGTTATTGCCATACCGTAAACAATATAGAGCCATTTTTCGCTCATATTCTTAACCGTGCAATATTTATAAAAGGTATTAAACACAAGGCAGGGCACCAAAACGTTGGTTTCAAGGCGGGATACGGCAAGTGAAGTATTAAGTGGCAAAATCCCCTTGAAGTTGAGAAAATACCCAAGTGCCATAAAGGTAAAAAGTACCAGCATTTGGTTAATTGTTGAATTTAAAACGTCCATTAAAAATCAAGAACCTCAATATTTAATTTCGTAGTTTGTACCTGTAATTCCCGAAACTACGCCTTTTTCGATAAGTGCTTTATTTTCTACGTGACAAATAAGCCACTTATTCTTGCGGAAAAGCATTTTGTTTTCTACTTCGGTTTCAAGATTTGTGTTAGTGCCTTTAGGAAGTCCCACAACACAACTGAAGCCGCTATTTTCTACCTCGCAAGGGCAGAAATGGAGCGTTGTTTCGTATACTTCAACTACTGTTCCTGCAGGCAGATAAAAGGCTGTAAAATCGGAAGAATCTATTTTACCGTCTATAATATCCCATACGTGACCTAAAATAAGCACTAAAGGAGTTATTGCAATATTGATTTCACTTCCCTTGTGCCATTCGGTAGCGTTAAGGAAATTATTGTGTCCCCAGCAGTAACCGAGTTGCGAATCCAAAGTGCCGAAAAACTCATTCTTAATAGTTTTTGCGATTTCTAATTTTTCAAAAGCCTCTACACTCGGAAGATAGGAAGAACCATTTTCGGGATTTTCCATTTTTTCGGCTTCCTTTGTAATTTCTGATATATCCAATGTCTTTATAACTCTGCCAAAGGTTGCAAATTCGGGAGAGTTAACATCTAAAAACTTAACTTCAGAGTTTAATTTCTTTAATTTTTCAAGCATTTTTATCGTCCTTTATTCTACAATGGTAATCGAATGTGTGTAATTGTACTCTTTGCCTGCTAATAGGGCATTTATTCCCTCTTTTTGGGTTATATCGTAGCTACTGCCTACTATATCCTGCACACCGTCCCACGGCTCTACGCACATATAAGGTGAATTAGGCTTGTGCCACAAAAGGAAATAACTCGCATCCGGGAAGTCCACCTTTACTGCCTTACCGGTTTTTCTGTTACGAAGAAGACAAGACTTGGATTTTACATCCTTGAATACAAGTGCATCAATTGTAAAATACTTGTCATAAAGAGGTAAAATATTACTGTCTTTAAGAATTGGTAGCTTCTGGTCTGATAAAAGATTACCGTAAAGCACGTAGGAATCAATCGTCTCATTCTGAGGGAATACAATATCGTAATCCTCAATTCCCTCGGGAGTGTAATAAGCCTCGTGCGAGCCGATGTTAAAATACATTGTGTCATCGCTCAGATTTTTAACAGAGTAATCCACCTTTAAGGTTTTAGCATCAAGTGTATATATTAACCTTAATTCGTAATCGAAAGGAAAACATTCCTTTGTTTTTTCGTTGGATTTATGTAAAAATACAGCAGAAGAATCGGTCAGGCTTTCAACCTCAAAGACTTCAAAACGGGCATAGCCGTGCTTGGCTAAAGTATATTCCTTACCCTTTAATACATATTTATCCTCTTTAAGTCCACCGCATATAGGGAACAAAAGCGGGCTTGAACCATTCCATACTTCGGGCTTGCCCTCCCAAATATACTCGGTGCCGTTACACACAAGACTCTTAAGCTCTGCGCCGATTTCACTTATCTCGGCTTTTAAAAATTCATTCTTTAAAGTAATCACTTTTACTACCTCTTTTCAGCATAATAGAGATATGTCCCGCACAACGAAACATATCTCTATTGTATCATATTTATTATTTATTTACAATCCAATCGTGTTCTGGGTCATTGCTTCTGTTAAAGCCCTGATAATCTCCTGCCATAAGCCATAAGAAATAGGTCTGATAGCCGGGGGTTGCAACGGTAGTATGATAGCCTACGGGGAATTCAACAAGCTCGTCATTCTTTACTCTGTAAGCCTCATCAATCTCACCGTCAGCGGTATAAAGGCACTGAACAGCAAAGCCCTGCTTGGGATCAAACAGGAAGTAATAAATTTCTTCTGCGATACATTCAGTAGGCATATTGTCCTCATCATGCTTATGCGGAGGGAATCCTGCCCAGTTACCCTCTGTACAATAGCACTCACCGATAGTGAGAATCTTAGCATTGGAATTACCGTCAATAAGGAAGCTGGTTTCACGCTGGAATGGTACTTCACCCAAAAGCTTTAATACAACGTGGTCTTCTCTGAGTACCTGAGGCTCGGTTTTTTCTTCAACGGGAGTACCGCAAACCGCAATTTTAATGTGGTCAATTGCTTCAATGGTAAGCTCCTGCTCACGGGGCATATAAAAGCTTTCGGCCTTGCGGTTTTC
>JAZQHX010000328.1:0-3237 GCA_045540835.1 Acutalibacteraceae bacterium
ATGGCTACGATCCGACTTATACAATAGCTTCTAATCTGCCCACAGGCGAGCATACCTTTGAAATTTACCATCAGAACGAGGCTGCAAATGCACGTTTTGGCATTAAAAGCGTTTCATTAAACGGAAGTTTTTTACCACCACCCGAAAATAATGACCTTTATATTGAAGTTATAGGTGACTCTATTTCCGCCTCCTTCGGTAATATTTCAATAGAAGATAACCGTGCTCCTCTTTATCAGGATTCTACCCGTGGTTGGCCATTTATGACCGCCCGTGCTTTAAATGCCGATTGGTCGGTAATAGGAAGAAGCGGAATAACAGCCACTAAGGGTATCGGTTTTTCGGGTGCTGAATCTATATCTATGCAGGATATTTACCCCTATTTGCGCTATTACTCCGATACCGAAACAAGGTACGATTTTGCCCGTCAACCCGATGTAATTGTAGTATGCCTCGGCACTAACGATATGGCAACCTACAACGATATTGCCGGCAACACTGTTGATGTAGTAAAAAAAGGCTTTGCAGATTTACTTACAATGCTAAGAGAATACAACCCCAATTCCAAAATAGTCTGGATTTACGGTATGATGACAGCCAACGCCAATACCCATATTAAAGAGGCACTGAGTAATGCAGGCGGTGTCGAAAAGGGCTTCTACGGCTTCGAACTGCCGGCAGAGCCTACCGCCCGTCATCCGAAGCTTGGCACTCAATATAGGTATACCGCTCTGCTTGCAGATTATATCGAAAATGTTGTATTAGACCCCAATTACAAGGAAAACTATGCAACAGAAAAAACCGATGTTACCATTTACCGTGCTACAGATGCACTCGATAACCCGAATGGTGCATATTACTCCGATAAGGACAGCGTCTGGAAATTCGCCGTTTCCGACATAGACGACAACTTCAAAACATCATCTCCCGATTTTTCTGCACCAAAAGCTACCATTACAAAAGAAAATTACTTAAAACTAAGTTGGGAAAAGCCGCAAAATGCCAGCGGTAAAACCGTATTAAAGGTTTTGGGTGATACCTACAATAAAGAACTGTTTATAGGCGGAAACTCGGTTATATTAAAAGATGCTCCGCTTAGTGAAAAATTGCAAATTCAGGTAAGTGTTGGCGACCTTTCTTCGGAAGTACTCAACTACTACTCAGACCCGATACTAACCGATATTACAGTCACCGATTCCAATAAAAACGTGACTACAAAAATCAACCCTGACAGCTATCTTTTTGCAGATTTATCTCAGGTTAAAAACAAAATAAATGACAATACGGGTATGCTAATTAAACTTGAATCGGTAATCACCGACAGCAGTATCAATATAACCCACTATTCCGATATGAAAGACTACGGCGGAGCGTTTGTTGAAAGGAATTCTTCCTCACCTATTGCCAACTTCCGCTACCCTATTTCCCTTAACGATATAGGAATGACCTTCAACTGGAGAATGACACCCGCCTCGACCGATTCAAACGGTAATTTAAAGGCTTCGGCTACGGCTTACACAAACAATACTACCGACAGAACACGTAATTTTTATGTATATGACCACGCTTTAGAGGATAAGCCCGCCGCCATTAAAAGCACCGAACAAATCAATTTTCATCTTACTTCCAAACCACAGGGCTTATATACTCAGTTCTATAAATCTGGATATATATTAGTACCCTTTGAGGCCTTTTCGGATACTGATATAGCGCAGATAAAGGAAACGGGAGCTATAAGTCTTAAAGCTGATACATTCTTCTACCGTGGCAGAGTACGCAGAAACCAAAACGGTAATCAGGACGTAAACTATGTACAGTACGGTTGCACTTCCCTTGACCCCAACCACACAAATGAAGCTAATTTAGGCGGACTTATAGACCGTGAAATGCACTATACAGAGATTTCCTTTGTTAATGATTTTGATGCCTTTGTTAAAAATTATGTTAAGGATTCTTCGACTACAATCATAAGACCGCAGAATTCTGTCAACTCAACCGTTCGTGGTACAGCTTATATGAATTCTCTCGTATCGGGCAGTGATTACAGCTTAACTAAAGAATATTTTGATTCAAAATATTTTGTAGACGATTCGGATAATTATGCGAATAAAATCATATTTACTACCGCCGAAAACGAGAAAATGAAGTTAGGCTTTACTGCACCTAAAACGGGATTATATGAAATTTCTGTTCCGATTACGGCTGACAATACCAAAGGCATACACTACCGCTTAATTAAAGAAACCAAAACGGGAACAGTAAGCCTTTTGCAAGAGAAAAAAACCTACTCGTCCGAAAAATTCCTATGTCTTAAAACCGCCACACTCAATTTAGGCGATACCGTTTATATTGAATTATGGAGTGATACTGTAGGTGCTTCGGTTGACATAGGTATTCCACAGTTTATGCACTTAAATAATGGTTCAAATCAAGATAAGCTAATCTTTAAAGCCAATGACCATTTAGCTTTAACCAGCCTTGACGATTTCGGCACAACCTCGGTTTGGGAGTTCGGCACATTTGTAAATCCATTTATTGCCGACGGCGTAGAGTACAGATACTTAAATTCTACCGATTTTAAAAACGCTACCGCCTTCCAATATGATGTTTTAGGAATATCTGAGCTTTCGGCTTATGATAATGCCGACACTAATTTTAACGAAACCGACGGCTCGGTTTTGCTAAACAGTTTTCAAAAATATGACGGTGTTGCAACATACAGCGATTCAAATAACGATATGTTCTACCAATCAAAGGAAAACGGTCTGGGATATAAAAATTCTGCATACAACACCCAAAAGCCATACCGCTATGCCTGGTGCGGACAGATGACAGTCGATAAACGCAAATACAATTCAAATGTTTATATACGCTACGGATTGGCACTTACTGCCGGCGGCGGTCAAAAGAATGTTTATATAAACTTCGGTCATTACGGACAGTTTATATCCCCCACCGACGGTGATATTACCCTCGATTTAGGAACGGAGAAAAATCCGGGTAAGGTTATAGTTTTACACAACAGTAAAGTAATAGCAACCTATCTTGCAGGTGTTCTTCCCGGAAGTGACGGAGCGCTTAATCTCAGCGTCCAAAAAGGAGATACCATATCAATCGCTTACGCTACATTAGAGGACAGCAAAAACGGTCTTAGTGTTACCGATACGGGTAATGTTGCTATAAATCCCGTTGTTACTTTCCTACCTGAAAACACCGACAGCAGTACCGTTACCTTTG
>JAZQHX010000329.1:0-5169 GCA_045540835.1 Acutalibacteraceae bacterium
GCAAGCAAAGCAACAGCAAAGCTTTCTGCTACCTCTTATACCTATAACGGCAAGGTGATAACTCCTGCTGTTACAGTTAAGGATTCGGCAGGAAAAACCTTAAAGAAGAATACCGATTATACCATAAAATATGATACGGGCAGAAAGAATGTTGGAAAATACAAGGTTACGGTTACATTTAAGGATAATTATTCAGGCACTAAGAATCTTTATTTTACAATCAATCCCGTAAAGACTACCGTAAAATCACTTACAGCAGGTAAAAAGAGCTTAAAGGTTGCAATAACTAAGAAAGCTACTCAGATTACGGGTTACCAGATTCAGTACGCCACTAATAAATCCTTTAAATCGGCAAAGATTAAAAATGTAACAAGTTATAAAACCACATCAGTTACATTAAGTAAGCTGTCAGCTAAAAAGACCTACTATGTACGTGTACGTACATATAAAAAGATTGGTAAGACTACCTACTATTCGGGCTGGTCGGTTTACAAATACAAAAAGACAAAATAGTATTAAAAAAGCATTGGTTTTTTACGAACCAATGCTTTTTGTCTATTATATGTATATTATAAATATTCGTCTTTAGCTGCCTTTACCTGCTCAATAAATTTATTATCAAGCTCGGACAACTTATAATCACTTCGGTAAATTAGGACATCTTTATAAATTTTTTCGCCTGCATCAACGCATTTTTTAACAACTAAACCGTGCTTCTCCTTAATCTCCTGCGGAAGTGGCGACACCCACATAAAGGTATCCGGTACTTTTTCGAGCAGTTCAAACTGACTGCTACGCTCAAAAACGAAAATGTGCTTATCGACATACTGTGAAAGTTCTTCCTTTTTAACGTCAATCATTGGAAGAGACGGTACATACGGGTCAGCGTGCGATACCTCAATATAAGGCGACAAATCTGCCGTTTTTACCGTTTCCCTGCCAGCAAGCGGGTGGTTTTTGGAAACAAGCAAAACATATTTAAAATCACTTATCGTCTCGTGAACGAGCTTTTTTTCCTTAAAAAGTGTTTTAAAATATTTTTCAAAGCCCACCTGATAGCGGACAATACCTAAATTATAGTCACCTTTAACGATATTGTTAATAGTTCTGAGTGAGTTGGTTTCCTTATAAAAAATCTCGGCAGGGACATCGGTATTTATTCCCTTTGAAAACTCAGCAAAAGCATAAGAAATATAGCTTGCTCTCGGAGCACAAACAGAAAAACGCTGTTTGGGCTTGTGCGCATCGTTATATATTGCCTCAACCTCTTCTACCTGATTAAGAATCCTCCTTGCATAGTGCAGGAATTCTTCTCCCTCTGGTGTGATTGTAATACCCTTTGTATTGCGCTGAAATATGGTTATATTAAGGCTTTCTTCAAGCTCTTTTATGGCACGTGATAAATTTGGCTGACCCATATAAAGGTTTTCAGCCGCACGGCTTATTGACTTGGTTTTTGCAATTTCTACTGCGTATTTTAAATGTAACAGGTTCATAAAATCACCTCATAGAGTTAATTTTATTTTAAAAACAGCATTTTGTCAATAAAAAAAGGAATTTTTACCGCAAAAAATGGCATAATATTTTAGGTGATTTAATGATTACAACTATAACCCGAACTATAATATTGTATGTATTCTTGACCTTAGGTATCAGAATAATGGGTAAAAAGCAGATAGGCGAAATGCAACCGAATGAACTGGTTATTACCCTTTTAATATCGGAGATTGCCGCCATTCCTCTGCAGGATACCGCCAAACCGATTTTAGACGGTGTTACGGCTATTTTTATGCTTATTATACTCGAAATTTTAATGTCGGTTTTCTGCCTTAAGTTTATGAAAATAAGAAAGCTTATGAACGGTAATTCGGTTGTAATAATTAAAAACGGTGTAATAGACCAAAAAGCGATGAAAAAGGTACGAATGACCGTTTTGGACTTAGTGGAGCAACTAAGGGTTGAAAATGTGTTTGATATTTCAACCGTTGCCTTTGCAGTACTCGAAGTAAACGGGAATTTAAGTGTACTGCTTAAAAAGAGCGAGCAACCTGCAACAGTAAAGGATTTAAGAATAAAGACCGAGCCTGAAGCATTGCCTTTGCCGGTTATTACAGACGGAAAAATTATTGAAGAATCGCTTAATGCTTTGGGAATTAGTCAAAATCAGCTTGAGAGAAAGCTTAAAGCCAACCAAACGCAGGTAAAAGACGTATTTTTAATGACACTTGACCGATATGATAATATAAACTTAGTTAAAATGAGGGATAAAACTTGAAAAGACTTTTAGCCGCTGTGGTATTGTTTAGTTTAATTTTAACGGCATATTTAAGTGGATATTTTTATATAAAGCAAACCTGCAAGCAGGCGAATGAACTACTGAGTGATTGCATAAAAGAATACGAACTAAAAAACAGTGCGGTAGAATCCGCCGAAAGACTGGAAAACTTCTGGCAGAAAAAAGAGAAGCTACTCTCTATATTTGCAAATCATACAGAAATAGATGAAATAGAGCTTACAATATCCACGCTTAAAGTATACAGTTCAACTGATGACAAGGTGCATTTTTCCGAGTATTCAGGAAACGTAAAGATACTTTTGCACCAGCTACACGAGGATATTATTCCAAGTATTCACAGTATATTGTAATTAAACGCATATATATGCAAAATTATGCAAAATATCGGTTGACTTAAAGCGGTTTCGGTGTTATAATTACTCCGTAATATTTGTGTCAAATGTTTGGCACGTTAAAAATTAAGGAGAGATTATTATGAAAAAGTTTGCTAAAATTTTAAGCCTTCTTATGGCTTTAGCACTTGTACTTACCTGTGCTGCCTGCGGAAGCAAAGAGACCAAAGAAAAAGATGATGCATCAACCGAAAAGAAAACCTTAAGAGTTGCTACAAATGCCGAATTTGAGCCTTTTGAGAGCATTGATAAGGAATCAGGCGAGCTTATCGGCTTTGACATTGACCTTATGAAAGCTATTGCTGCCAAGATCGGTTACGAAGTTAAGTTTGACAATATGGAATTTGAGGCAGTTATAGGTGCTGTTAACAGCGGTTCAAGTGATGCCGCAATTTCCGGTCTTACCATCAACGCTAAGAGAAAGAAGTCTGTTGATTTCTGCGACGCTTATTACAGCGGTGCTGCACAGATTTTGATAGTTGGCGCAAATGATACTTATTATACCGGCAAGACTAAGGAAGAGCTTGACGAGCAGCTTAAGAACCAGAAAATCGGTGTTTGCACCGGCTTTACCGGTCAGGCTTATGCTGAGGGTGACGACGAATGGGGCTTTGCAGGTATCGAAGGCGCTAAAATCAGCATTTACGATAACGTAAGCCTTGCAATTGCTGACCTTAAGAACGGCACAATCAATGCAATCATTATGGACGATTCTGTTGCTAAAAATGCCGCTAATGAAAACAAAGATATAGCTAAGGTTATTGATATTCCCCTTACAGTTGAAGAGTACGGTATTGCCGTTAAGAAGGGTGAAACCGAGTTGATTGAAAAAATCAATAAGGCATTCGCTGAGCTTAAAGCAGACGGTACTTATGATAAGCTTCTTAAGGATTACGGTTTAAATTAAGCATAATTTATTAAATGGGCATCGGCGAATGTCGATGCCCATATTACTATTTAAAAAATCGGAAGTGATTATTTTTGTTTGATAACTTTTTTGAAAGAGTTTACAACATTTTTATCGAAGGTAAAGCCTATAATATAATGATTGACGGCTTGTACAACACTTTGATAATTGCTATTTTCGCTGTAATAATCGGTATTGTTCTTGGAGCTATTGTAGCGGTTTTCAAGGTTATTCCCCGTACAAACATTTTTGCAAAAATACTGAATGCTGTCGCATCTGTTTACATAACCATAATTCGTGGTACTCCTATTGCCGTACAGTTGTTGCTTGCTTATTTTGGAATTTTTTCAACATCATTTCAAGACTTTGAATATAAGGCACTTTTTATCGCTATTTTAATGTTTGGTATAAACAGCAGTGCTTATGTTGCCGAAATTATTCGTGGCGGCATAATGTCGATTGATAAGGGTCAAATGGAAGCAGGTCGTTCCTTAGGACTAAAATATTCAAGTACAATGCTTAGAATTATAATGCCGCAGGCTATCAAAAACATCCTCCCCGCCCTCGGTAACGAATTTATTGTTATGATAAAGGAAACGAGTGTTGCCGGCTTTATTACTGTTTTTGACTTGACGAGAGCTACACGTTCAATAACTGCCGACTATTATGACACCTTTGTTCCCTACATAATTCTGGCTTGTGTATATCTTGTACTTGTAATGATTGCAACCTACTTTATAAATCTGCTTGAAAGGAGATTGCGTAAGAGTGACCACTGATAATGTTTTAATTCGTGTAGATAATCTGCATAAATCCTTCGATAAGGTTGAAGTTCTCAAGGGTGTTAATACCGAAATTAAAAGGGGCGAGGTTGTTTGTATAATAGGTCCTTCTGGTTGCGGTAAATCAACCTTTTTGCGTACTTTGAATCTACTCGAAGAACCTACCGACGGTCATATTTATTTTGACGGTGTAGATATTACCGACAAAAAGACCGACATAAATGTTCACAGACAAAAAATTGGAATGGTTTTCCAGCAGTTTAATCTTTTTCCGCATATGACGGTTCTTAAAAATATGACTTTGGCTCCTATGAAGCTTTTAAAAATGCCTAAAGCTGATGCAGAAGAAATGGCCATTAAGCTTTTAGAGCGTGTAGGACTTGCTGACAGAGCCGACTCCTACCCTTCTCAGCTCTCCGGCGGACAAAAGCAAAGAATTGCTATTGTAAGAGCACTTTGTATGCAACCTGAAGTTATGCTATTTGATGAGCCTACAAGTGCACTTGACCCTGAAATGGTTGGCGAAGTGCTTGAGGTTATGAAGGACTTAGCTAAGGAAGGTATGACAATGGCGGTTGTTACCCATGAAATGGGCTTTGCACGAGAGGTTGCAGACCGTGTACTGTTTATTGACGAAGGTATTATTAAAGAAGACGCACCACCGTCAGAATTGTTCAGTAATCCAAAGACCCCACGTCTAAAAGAATTCTTAAGTAAAGTGATATAATTAAAAGGTGACTTAAATGTCACCTTTTTTGCGTAATTTTTTCCAATAATGTTTGACAATAAATT
>JAZQHX010000330.1:0-10583 GCA_045540835.1 Acutalibacteraceae bacterium
TTATAGGCTCTGAAAAAGGTACAGTAATCTTTAAAACCGCATTTGGAGTATATATCGGTAGGATTTGCGCCATTTTGCAAAAGCTCCTTTGCACGCAGAAGCCTTTTGGTGGTTATGTACTCCCAAACGGTTGTGCCTATAATTTTTTTGAATTTTCGGTTAATATGAGATTTGCTTATAAAAAAGCGGCTGCATATTATATCAAGATTCAAGTCTTTTGATAAATTATTGTTTATATATTTTACAATATCCATTATTCCTTCGCCCGAAGTCTCTTGTTCTTTAATCTCAAAAAAACGGTTTTTAAGCTCAGATAACAGCACGGTCAAATAAACGGAGTTTTCGTTTATGTTATCACTTTCGCATATTTTTTCAAGATAATAAATCCAGTTTGTTTCCTTAAAAATTGATGCGGAATAGCGGTTTTTTAGCCCTAAAGGTCGGTTGTCAAGAAACTCAATAATATCCGAACGCATATTTTCCGATATGGCATCGGAATTAAAATTAACAACCATTCTTTTATACGGACTGTGGTTATTTATTAAAAGACTGTGAGCCTCGGCTTTTTTCATAATAAGTATATCGCCCGATTTTAGCGGATAGATATTGCCCTCCACAAAATATTTGGCATTACCCGACAAAAAGCAGTATATTTCATAGTTGTCGTGGGTGTGCATATTGAACATTGAAGTGCTGGGGGCAGGTGTATAGGTTATATGTGATTCAATAAAAGGATTGCTCAAAAAAATCACCTCATTTAGTATTTTAATATATTATGAGCATTTTTGCAATATATTTTGGATTTTATTTGTAATAGATTTAACATTTAAACTGTTATATAATTAAATTGTATATATTATAATCTAAAGAAAGTGATTGGTGAAAAATTATGAAAATGTCCTTTCGTTGGTATGGGGAAAGCGACCCTATATCGCTTGAATACATAAGACAAATACCGAATATGCGCTCGGTAGTATCGGCGGTTTATGACGTAAAACCGGGTGAAGTATGGCCCGAAGAAAGCCTTGAAAAAATGAAAGAACAAGTAGAAGCAAACGGTATGCTTTTCGATATTGTAGAATCTGTTCCCGTACCCGAAGAAATCAAATTAGGAACAGAAAAAGCGGAAGAGCTTACCGAAGTATATTGCGAGAATATCCGTCGCTGTGCTAAATATGGAATCAAGTGTATTACATACAACTTTATGCCGGTTTTTGATTGGACAAGAACACAGCTAGATAAAAAAGCGGAAGACGGCTCTACAAGTCTTGTAATGTACTGGGAGCAGATGAAAGACCTTGACCCCTTAAAAGATGATATTCATCTGCCCGGCTGGGATTCAAGTTATACCCAAGAGGAAGTTAGAGATTTAATAACCGCTTACGGCAAGATAGGTGAAGAAGGACTATGGAAAAATCTTGAAAAATTTCTTAAAAAGATAATTCTCGTAGCCGAGGAATGCGGTGTTAAAATGGCAATTCACCCCGATGACCCGCCATATCCTATATTCGGTATACCGAGAATTATTACAAATGAAGAAAATCTTGATAGATTGCTATCTATTGTGGATAGCCCTGCAAACAGTCTTTGCCTTTGTACGGGGTCACTCGGTTGCGCTAATTTTAACGATATTCCCAAAATGGTGAGAAAATACAGTGCTATGGATAGAATTGCCTTTATGCATATCCGTCAGGTAACCTTAATGGAGGACGGCTCGTTTGAAGAAAGCGGACATCTGTCAAAGTGCGGTAGCCTTGATATGTATGAAATTGTAAAAGCACTGGTAGAAACCGGCTTTGATGGTTATGTTCGTCCCGACCATGGCAGAATGATTTGGGGCGAAACGGGCAAACCAGGTTACGGACTATACGACCGTGCGCTCGGTGCCGCATATATAAATGGACTTTTTGAGGCATGCGAAAAAGCAAAGGAGAAATAGAAATGCAAAAGAATGTTTTAAACACAGATTTATCAGGTAAGGTTGCAGTTGTAACGGGTGCAGGCGGTGTGCTTTGTTCTGCTTTTTCGAAAACCTTAGCAAGAGCAGGGGCTAAAGTGGCTTTGCTCGATTTAAACTATGAATCAGCAAAAGCCTTTGCAGATGAAATAGTAGCCGAAGGCGGCATTGCAAAGGCATATTCTTGCAATGTATTGGATAGAAGCATTTGCGAAAGCGTTGCAGAAGAAGTGAAAAAAGATTTAGGCGAATGCGATATTCTTATAAACGGCGCAGGGGGCAATAACCCGAAAGCCACAACCGATAAGGAGTATTTTGAAATTGGAGATATAGATGCCGAAACTAAAAGCTTTTTCGATTTAGACAGTAATGGTGTAGGCTTTGTCTTTAATCTTAATTTCTTAGGCACACTTATACCTACTCAGGTTTTCGCAAAGCAGATGGTTGGCAGAGAGGGTTGTAATATTCTTAATATTTCGAGTATGAATGCATATACACCGCTTACTAAAATTCCTGCTTATTCGGGAGCAAAGGCGGCAATTTCAAACTTCACGCAATGGCTTGCTGTGCATTTCAGTAAGGTGGGAATCCGTGTTAATGCAATAGCACCGGGATTCTTTTCAACCAAGCAGAACGCAAAACTGCTATTTAATGATGACGGCACACCAACTGCGAGAACAGGCAAGATTTTAGCCGCTACTCCTATGGGCAGATTTGGGGAAAGTAATGAGTTAGAAGGTGGACTACTGTTTTTACTCAATAATGAAGCCGCAAGCTTTATAACGGGTGTTGTTTTACCTATTGACGGCGGATTTTCAGCATATTCGGGGGTTTAAAATATGAAAGATATTAAAATTTTTGCTTTTGCAGATGAAGCCGATTCAAGTATTGACGGTCAAATAAAAGCAATGCTAAAAAATAATCTTAACGGTCTTGAAATAAGAGGTGTAGACGGACAGAATGTGTCCGATATTTCGGTAGAAAAGGCAAAAGAAGTCAAAACAAAGCTTGATGACGCAGGACTAATTACTTGGTCAATTGGCTCACCAATAGGCAAAATAAATATAAATGATGATTTTTCGGCACATAAGGAAAAATTCAAGCATACATTAGAAATTGCAAAAATACTAAATTCCGATAATATGCGTATTTTCTCTTTTTATATGCCAGAAAATGAGGAACCAGCAAAATATAAAAATCAAGTTATAGAATATCTGTCAGAAATGTGCGAGATAGCAAAGCCGTATAATATAAATCTTTGCCACGAAAACGAAAAAGGAATTTACGGCGATGTAGAGGAAAGATGTCTTGAAATATTTAAGGCTATCCCTGAGCTTAAAGGAATTTTTGATCCTGCAAACTTTGTGCAATGCGATGTTGATACCTTAAAAGCTTGGGAATTATTAAAGGAGCATATTTACTATATGCATATAAAGGATTCTCTATCAAACGGAATGGTTGTTCCTGCAGGTGAGGGTGACGGTAATGTGACGGAAATTGTAAAGGAATATATAAACAAAGGCGGAAAATACTTTACGATTGAGCCACACCTTAAGGTGTTTGACGGACTTAAAAAGCTTGAAAGAGAAAACGAGCAAAGTATTATTTTAAAGTATAGTTTTGAGGATAACGACACGGCATTTGATACCGCCTGCAAGGCTTTTAAAGGTATTTTGGTGGATTGAATTTAATGGAAATAGGAATTCAGTTTTTTACATTAAGGGATTTTTGTAAGGATTTAAATGGCTTTTCTGAGTCGCTTAAAAAGGTAGCGGATATTGGCTATAAAAACGTGCAGATTTCGGGCACTTGCGAATTTGAGGCTGAATGGCTTCGTTCAGAGCTTGATAAAAACGGCCTGAAATGCGTACTTACCCATACACCCGCAGAAAAACTTATAAATTCCACCGAAAAGGTGGCGGCAGAGCATACGGTTTTTGGTTGTGATAATGTGGGACTCGGATGGTATGGATTCGATAATGAAAATGAAAAATTTGATAACTTTTTTAAAACCTATTCTGCTGTGGCAGATAAGCTTTATGAAAACGGTAAATATTTTATGTACCATAACCACGCAACCGAGTTTATAAAACGTGAAGGTAAGGTGATTTTGCAGCATATAGCCGACAGATTTTCACCCGAAAAATTAGGCTTTACGCTCGATACTTACTGGATTCAGGTCGGCGGAGGTGACCCCGCTTGGTGGATAGAAAATCTTTCGGGTAGAGTACCTGTAATACACCTTAAGGACTATGCCTTTGACAGGGTGATGTCGGTCGTGGGAGAAGGTAACATAAACTTTGACAGAGTGTTCCAAAAAGCCGAAAAAGCAGGCACAAAATATATGCTTGTAGAGCAGGATAACTGCAACGGTGAAGACCCGTTCGACTGCATAAAAAGAAGCTATGAATATCTTAAATCAAGAGGTTTTTAGCGTGAAAAATCACGCTATTACACGCAATATAGGGACGGCGTGTTGCTCGCCAACAATTGGCAACCGCAACACATGCCTATTTAATCTCCATCAGCCGCTATTGGAGGTTTTTATTCCCTATTTGTGCTGACGCTTTAGCGGCAGAATGGAGATTAATATGAGTAAAAAGATTAAATTAGGTATAATCGGTATCGGAAATATGGGCTCGGGCCACGCAAAAAATGTAAAGGACGGCAAATGTCCCGATTTTGAGATAACCGCCATTGCTGACAATAATCCTGAGCGTCTTTTGTGGGCTAAAGAGCAGCAGTATGGCGAGAATATTACATATTTTGATAATGCAATAGATATGTTGGATAGCAAGGTTATAGATGCTTGTCTTGTAGCAGTTCCGCACTATGACCATACGGTTTTTGCAATCGAATGTATGAAAAGGGGTATCCACGTTATGGTGGAAAAGCCTGCAGGTGTTTATACAAAGCAGGTGCGTGAAATGAACGAGGAAGCCGAACGCCACCCCGAGGTTATATTCGGTATGATGTTTAATCAGAGAACAAACTGTATTTACCGCAAGCTTCGTGAGCTTGTGCATTCGGGTGAATATGGAGAAATACGCAGAACAAACTGGATTATTACCGATTGGTATCGTCCGCAGGCATATTATAATTCGGGCGGTTGGCGTGCTACATGGTCGGGTGAAGGCGGCGGCGTGCTTTTAAACCAGTGCCCTCATCAGCTTGATTTGTGGCAATGGATATGCGGTATGCCAAAAAAGGTGTTGGCGCATCTGCATTACGGTAAATGGCACGATGTTGAGGTTGAGGACGATGTTACCGCTTACGTTGAGTACGAAAACGGTGCGACGGGTGTGTTTATAACCTCTACGGGAGATGCCCACGGCACAAATCGCTTTGAAATACAAATGGATAAAGCGAAATTTGTTGTAGAAAACGATGCCCTTCTTATGGAAGAATACGAAATGAGTGAGCCTGAATTTTCTAAAACAAATACCGTCCCGTTTGCAACCGTTAAAAGTGAAAAAAGATTTGTTGAAACCGATGGTGAGAATCCGCAGCATATAGGTGTGCTTAACGCCTGGAGCAACGCTATTTTAAATGGCGGACAGCTTGTAGCAAGGGGAGAAGAGGGCATAAACGGACTTACCCTCTCTAATGCAATGCACTTGTCGTCCTTTTTAAATAAAGAAGTAGAGCTGCCACTTGACGAGGAGCTTTACTATTCCGAGCTTATGAAAAGGGCTGCTACTTCACGCAAAAAGGATAACGTAAAAACTGTATTTGCCGACACTTCTAAAACCTATGGCGGAAATAAATGAGGCTATGAAAGAAATCAGAGTTGGAGTTATAGGCATAGGTAATATGGGTTATGCCCACGCTGTTTGCATTGCTGAAAATGGTGTAAAGGGTATGCGGCTTTGCGCCGTTTGCGATATTTCGTCAGACAAAATACGCAGTTTTGAAAAGGATTATCCCGAAACATTAACATATACCGATTATAATGAATTGTTAAAAAGCGGTGAAATTGATGCTGTGATTATAGCAGTACCGCACCCACTACATTCTGAAATTGCTATAAAAGCGCTTGAAAACGGACTTCACGTAATGCTTGAGAAGCCTGCTGATATTACAGTTTCAAAGGTTAAAAAATTAAATGAAACAGCGCAAAAATCAGGCAAAGTTTTTGGAATTATGTTTAATCAGCGCACCAATCCGCTGTTTTTAAAGGCGAGAGAAATCGTTAAAAGCGGTCTTTTGGGTGAGCTTAAAAGAACAGTATGGATTGTAACTAATTGGTATAGAACTCAGCATTATTACGATTCTGGTGATTGGCGTGCTACCTGGTCGGGCGAGGGTGGAGGTGTGCTTTTGAACCAAGCACCGCACAACCTCGATTTATGGCAGTGGATATGCGGTATGCCAAGCACGCTTACGGCATATTGCGATATAGCTAAATACCACGATATAGAAGTGGAGGACGATGCTACAATTATAACCCGATATAAAAACGGGGCTATGGGCACTTTTATAACCTCAACAGGGGAGTATCCGGGTACTAACCGCTTGGAAATTTCGGGTACAAAAGGCAAAATAGTAATAGAAAACAAAACCCTGAAGTGGTGGAAATTAAAGGAAGACGAGCGGGAAGTATGCAATAATTCTGCCAATAGCTTTGTAAATATTGAAACCGAATATACGGAAATTATTCAGGAAAAACAAGAAACGGCACACAAAGGAATCCTACAGAATTTTGCAAATGCTATTCTTTATGATGAAGAACTGCTTTCCCCCGGTACAGACGGTATTTTTGAATTAACCCTTTCCAATGCGGCTTACCTTTCAAGCTTTAACGGTAATAAGGAAATTGCGTTGCCGTTTGACCCTGATGAATTTGACCGTATGCTTAATAAGCTGGCGTTAAATTGCAAGAAATGTAATACCAAAAAACGTGAAGAAATATCAAAAACCTATAATGAACGCTGGCTTACACGCTGGTAAATTTAAACCGACGGCAATTATTTTTTGCCGTCGGTTTTTATGCTTATTTGAATTTTCTGTCATACAAAAGGGCGGCTATGAGTACTACAAAGCAGGAGCCTGCGTTGTGCACTAATGCACCGGTTGTAGGGTTAAGTACTCCCATAACTGAAAGCAGGACTGCGAGTATGTTTATAACCATAGAAAGGGTAATGCTGAATTTGATTGTTTTTACGGTTGCTACAGATAATTTTTTTAGGTAGGGAAGTCCCGATAAATCATCACTTATTAGTGCAATATCGGCAGATTCTACCGCAATGTCACTTCCTATACTTCCCATAGCAATGCCTATATCGGCAGTTTTAAGGGCGGGTGCATCGTTTATTCCGTCACCTATCATACAAACGATTTTATTTTCCTTTTGAAGCTCTACAATGCTTTCCATTTTTTGCTCGGGCATAAGCTCGGCTTTTATATCTTTTATTCCTACGGTTTCGCACAAGTGCTTTGCGGTAACGTTGTTGTCACCCGTGAGCAAAACAGGGTTAATTCCTATGTCTTTAAGACTTTTAATTACCTGCTCGGATTCGTTTCTCAAAACATCGCTTAAAGCAATAATACCTATAAATTCATTATCTTTAGCTACTAATACGGTAGCTTTGCCCTGATTGCGCAGTTTTTCTATCGTTTCCTTTGCTTTGTCGGTTATGTTGACGCCGTTTTCTTTTAAGAATTTATCGTTTCCGCAAATAAGCTTTTTGCCGCCAGATTCAGCAAAGATACCTAATCCTGCACTCATTTTAAAACTTTCGGTTTCAAATAATTCGAGATTCTTATTTTTAGCATAATCGGTTATTGCTTTTCCAATGGGGTGCTCGCTTTTGGCTTCACCCGAGGCGGTAAGCCTTAAAAGTTCAATTTCGCTTATGTCGGCAGAAAATGAAATAATGTCGGATACATCTAATTTTCCGTAGGTAAGCGTACCCGTTTTATCAAAGGCGATTGTATCGGCTTTGCCCATTTTTTCGAGTGCTTCACCCGATTTGATTATAACACCGTGCTTGGTTGCCTGACCGATTGCCGCCATAATTGCAGTAGGGGTAGCAAGCACTAAAGCGCAGGGACAAAATACAACTAAAACGGTGACGGCACGGATAATATCCTGCGTTACAAAGCCGGCTATAACGGCGATAATGAGCGCTAACGGTACTAAAAGACTTGCCGCCTTGTCTGCCGTTCTTGCCATTGGCGCTTTTTTGCTTTCGGCTTCCTTTACCATTCGTATAAGCTTTTGGAGTGAGCTGTCATTTCCCACCTTTGTAGCTTTAATATCTATTGTACCAAAGCGGTTTAGCGTTCCGCTGTAAACGCTGTCACCTACGGTTTTATCAACCGGTAAGGATTCACCCGTCATAACCGACTGGTCAATGGAAGTCTCTCCACTTATAATAATACCGTCTACGGGAATGGTCTCTCCGGGGAGTATTCTTATTATATCGTCTTTATTTATTTCCTCGGCATTTACGATTTCTTCTTTTGAATCGCTGATTCTTCGGGCGGTTGTGGGGGTGAGCTTAATCAGCTTTTTAAGTCCCTTTTTGGCTCGGTCACCCGTTAAATCCTCAAGAATTTCGCCTAATGCCATAATAAACGCAACCTCTCCTGCGGCAAATAAATCACCTATGAGTATTGCGGCAATCATAGCAATTGTAATAAGTAAAGCAGAGGAAATTTTGCTTATCCCTTTGTTATTTATAAGCCTTGTTATTGCTAAGTACAATAACGGCAGACCGCTTATAAGTACCGTAATCCACGCAGGGTCAACGGGTGAATTTATATCACACTTTGGTAGGATAAGACTTAAAATCAGGAAAACACCGCTTACCGCCGTCAAAGGTACACTTGTTAAAATACTTTTAATTTTTTTAATCATTTTTATCCCTTCCGATTGACAAAATATTCTTTTAAAGTTATAATTTGTTTGTTACAAAACAAAGTGTTCTGTATGTTTGATTATATTCATATAAAATCTTTTTTCAATAATCAAAAAATCGGTCTTGTTCAATACGGAACATTTTAAAAAAATTGTTCGGGAGTCAGTTATGGATAGACGTCAAAGAAAAACAAGAGATTCTATTTTTTCGGCTTTCACTTCGCTGTTATCCGAAAAAAACTACAACCAGATTTCGGTTCAGGAGATAATAGATTCACCCGACATCGGCAGAACTACCTTTTATGCCCATTTTGAAACCAAGGATTATTTGCTTAAAGCCCTTTGCGAGGAGCTTTTCGGACATATTATAGATACCGCTATGGGACTACCGCACGGGCATTTTCACTGTTCTTGCTCTAAAGAAGCTGATTCGGTATTTCTGCATTTGTTGCGCCACCTGCAGGAAAATGACCTTAATATTTTAGGGCTTTTATCGTCGGAAAATAACGAGATTTTTTTGCGCTATTTCAAAAGCGGACTTAATAAGCTGATTATATCCCAGTATGCCGACAAAGGGGCTTTTAATAATTCTAAACTGCCTGAGGACTATCTCATAAATCATATTTCTTCGTCCTTTGCCCATACGGTAGAGTGGTGGATTGCAAATAAGATGCGTGAGACACCCGAAACGATAGCCGAATATTTTTTGGAAACAATCGAGCCGATATTATAAAATAGAAATGCGACAGAAGTTTTGCTTCTGTCGCATTGAATTTATTTTAAAATCTGTGAGACTAAGTTATAGTCGTTAGTAAGTATTGTATCAATACCCATATCTAAAAATTCTTTAGCTTCTTTGGGGTCGTCAGACCAGAAAACGTTACATAAAATGCCGTTTTCTTTTGCCTTTTTGACCGTTTCGGCATTAAAATAGGGCTTGAAAAGTTGAATCTTTTTAGCTCCTATTGCAAGGGCACGGTCTACCATAGACATCGGGTCTTTGTTGCCGTTCCAGCCCAAACAGCAAGCAATATCGGGCGCATAAACCATTGCCTTTTTAATAAGTTGGTCATTACTCGACATAAAATAGCAATGAGCGGCGGCATCGTATTTTCGTATAAGGGATACTATTTCTTCCATCATATCATTTTCAAAATTGCAGTCCCAGATTTTAACGTGTATATTCATTATAACACGTCCTGAAAACTGTTTGAGTATTTCTTCAAAGGTTGCAATTTTCATACCCTTGAATTTTTCGCCGTGCTTTACACCAAAATCGAGCTTTAATAATTCGTCGTAGGTTTTTTCGTATATTTTTCCGTTGCCGTCACTTACACGTTCGAGCGTATCGTCGTGGCAGGAAACGAGCACACCGTCAGCCGTTGACCAAATATCAAATTCAATTTCCTGGGTACCTAAAGCTACTGCCGCACCGAATGCTGGCATACTGTTTTCGGGGGCTATGGTGTTAAATCCTCTGTGAGCACACATACGGGGATATGGCATAAGGTTTTCGGGTCTTATTACCGAAGCACCGCCGTTGCGGTATTGCCAGGGTTTGCGACCGTATTCAATATATTCGTAGTGCGCCGCATCAGGATTACCGTAGCCTGCAGGCTTATAATATTTATCCTTAGGGTCAAATTCTACTGTGAAGCTTCCGAATTTACCCCTCATATTGTAAAGTACTTTGCCCATAGGGGAAACCGCCATACTCGCACCGCAAATTTCGGAATCCTCACTGAAGCTTACCGAAGAACGCAG
>JAZQHX010000331.1:0-3042 GCA_045540835.1 Acutalibacteraceae bacterium
CCTTCTTTGAGGGAGGTGGCACGGCTTGCCGTGACGGTGGGAGTTGAATTCCGTATTAAAAGAATTGGAGTTTTATATGAAAAAAGTATTATTACATTGCTGCTGTGCTCCATGCTCGGTTTCGTGCGTAGAGCCTTTAAGGAGTGAAGGCATTGAACCCGTAGCCTTTTGGTATAACCCGAATATACACCCGTTTAAGGAGTACGAAGCGAGACGTGACTGTCTTATAGAATATTCTGCAAGAATCGGTATGGAGCTGATTGTAAAAGAGGATTACGGTCTTCGTGAATTTGTAAAAAACGTAGCAAATGATATAGAAAAACGGTGCACATATTGCTACGCACACCGACTGGAAGAAACAGCAAAATTTGCAAGTACGAACGGCTTTAGTGCATTCACTTCAACCTTACTTGCAAGCATATACCAAAATCACGATTTAATGATAGAGTTATGCAAAAAATTCTCGGAGAAATACGGTGTCGAATTTTTGTACCGTGATTTCAGACCCAATTTCCGTGAAGGCAACCAAAAAGCCCGAAATGAGGGGCTGTATATGCAAAAATACTGCGGTTGCGTATTCTCGGAAGAAGACCGATATTCTAAGCAGATACTAAAAGCTAAAGAAAAATTTAATTTGTAATCACTTTTATATATCAAAGAAAATCCGGTTAAACAAAGTAACCTCCCGAAAGCTTTCGCATTCGGGAGGTTTTGTTTTTTTAACTTAATAGCACAAATAAAAATTCCACCAAATCACCAACCCTGAGTGTATTATAGCATAAAAGCAATAATACATCAATGATTGATAATGTTTATTTATTTGCATTTATTTTGTTATTAACGAATATCCGTAAGGCTCTAATTTAAGCAGATTGTTTTCGGGTTTTATTCCGAAAATATTATCGTTTGCTTTAAATTCATCGGGTAGTGAAATTTCGCACGTACTATCCCCTCTGTTCACAGCAACAAATACTGCGTTTTTACCCTTTTTGCGGATAAACGACACAACATTTCCCTCGCAATAAAAAGGAACAAATTGACCGGAAGCGAATGCTTTGGAATTACAGCGAACCAATCCTAAATTCTTATAAAACTCTAAAAGCTCGCTGTTTTCACGTCCCCAAGGATAGGTTGCCCTGCAAAACGGGTCACTTCCACCCTGAACACCTGCTTCGTCACCGTAGTAAAGTGACGGCACGCCTGGAAGTGTATACTGCAACACCGCCGCAATCTTTAGCAATCTGATACCCTTTTCGTATTCCCAATCGTTAAGTGTTATATGCGACTGTGCTTCTCTGTCCGCACCGTTTAATCGGTCAGTACCGAGTCTTGTAAGAATTCTTGCAGTATCGTGAGTACCTATGTGGTTCATCAAAAGCTTTACTGCCGGCATCGGATAATTTTCCAAAATATCCATAACGGTGTTCAAAAGTGCTTCACCGTTTCCGTTCTTTACAAACTCAACAATAGCATTTGCAAAGGGGTAATTCATAACCGAATCCAACTGCTTTCCCCTTACAAATCTTCTGCGGTAGCCATAGCTCACCTTATTGCTGGCATCCTCCCAGACTTCACCTAAAAGGTAATTATCCTTGCCTTCCTTTTTAATAGCAAGCCTGATTTTATCAAGAATACCGTCAGGCAATTCGTCGGCAACATCAAGTCGCCAGCCCTTGATACCCTTTTTAAGCCAGTATCTTACAACACCGTTTTCGCCCGTTATAAAGTTGGAAAAAGACAAATCGTCCTCATTGGTTTCAGGAAGTGTCTCTATCCCCCACCACGAAGAATACTTATTCGGATACCGTTCAAACTTAAACCAACTGTAATAGGGTGAATCGGGTGAATTATAAGCGCCGTTCACATCATATCGGTTTTGACGGTTAAAATAAATACTATCGTCCCCCGTATGAGAGAAAACACCGTCAAGAATAATATAAATGCCCTTTTTCTTTGCCGATTTAATAAGACTTTCCAAATCCTTTTCAGTACCTAAAGACGGGTCGATTTTCATATAATCCGCCGTATTATAACGGTGATTTGAATGGGCTTCAAATATAGGATTCAGATAAATGCAGTTTACACCCAGACTCTTAATATAATCGAGCTTTTGCTCAATACCCAAAAGGTCGCCGCCGTAATAATCATTACATAATCTGCACGGATTATCGCTTTGGCGGTGTTCGGGCGTTTTATACCAATCGTTACATATAAATCTATCCTGCGGTACATTCTGCTTTTCTTTGCCACTACAGAAAAAACGGTCAGGAAAAATCTGGTATATAATTCCACCGTCAAGCCAGTCGGGTGTGCTGTAATCGGCAGAATAAACCGTTTGTTGCCAGACATTTACTTCGTTTGAAACAACTCCGAGTGATGCGCCTGATTTACTGACAAAATAATCCCCGTGAGCACTTGTATATCTGAAATAGTACCAATAAAGCCCCTCAGTTAAGGTGATTTCACCCTCATAAAAGCGGTAATCCCCCAGCCAATCGCCACCTTGCAGTCTTAATTCACGGAAATTCTCCTCTTTATCATTCCTTATGCACAAAAAAGCAGAATAAACAGCGGCGTCCCTATGTAACAAAACCTTTAGCCGAAGAGTTTCCCCCTCGGCTAAAGCACCTAATTTATCTCTATATAAATTGTTTCTTGAATCAAAAGGATAATACTGCATAATTACTTTTCAATACCATCTAAAGGCTTTGCGTGCCAGATATTCTTTGCGTAATCGTCAATAGAGCGGTCAGCCGCAAATATTCCCGATTTTGCAATATTAGTAAGCGACATTGCGTTCCATACATCGCCACTATTATAAAGCTGTGTTGCCTTTTTCTGTGCTTTGCGGTAATCGGCAAAATCAGCAAGTGCCATATAACGGTCGGTATTCTTAAGGGCATTGTAAATGCTCTCAAAGGTCTGACCGCCGATTCCTCTGCCGATAAAGTCAAGCGCATTTCTGAGCTCGGCATTATTGTTATAATATTCCATAGGCGAATATCCATACTTCTGAAGCTTTAATACTTCAGGTGTCTGCAT
>JAZQHX010000332.1:0-2825 GCA_045540835.1 Acutalibacteraceae bacterium
CAAAAGGGGAAAGAAACAGCAAAAAAGAGCAGCCGAAAAATCGACTGCTCCTTGATGATTCAATTCACACAGAGAACCGTCCCCTGTGTTAAAACCTCCATACTCTTTATAACTATCATACCACAAATAAATTACTTTGTCATCATTTTTCATTATTTTTTATAATATTAAGCAAGATAATAATAAAAAAATCTTGTAATTTACCGCTATATATTGTATAATATATTGAATAATTTTATAATTCTACTCAAAAGGAGCGAATTTTTATGAATTGTCCCTATTGCGGATACGAAGAAAGTAAGGTTATTGACTCCCGCCCTACCGACGAAGGTCAAAGAATACGCAGAAGACGTGAATGTCTGCAATGCACCAAACGCTTTACTACTTACGAGATTATCGAAAGCTTGCCTATTATTGTTATCAAAAAGGATAAATCCCGTGAAACCTTCAACAGGGACAAGCTGATGACCGGTCTTTTACGTGCTTGCGAAAAGCGTCCGGTATCTATTGATACGCTTGACAATATGATTGATGAAATTGAAGTTATAATTCAAAACTCCCTTGACCGTGAAGTATCGAGCGAGCGTATTGGTGAGCTTGTTATGGAAAAGCTTAAAAAGATTGATGAAGTAGCTTATGTGCGCTTTGCTTCGGTTTACCGTCAGTTTAAGGATATAAATACCTTTATGTCGGAGCTTAATAAGCTTTTAAAACAGTAATTTACTTTAGGAGAGAATATGAGCAACTACGATTTATTAGCAGAATTATTACTGCCGAATATTGATAAAACCCCCGATTATTACGAAAACCTCTACCCTGCCCGCAATTTGCCCGAGGGTGCAAGGGTTACACGTATAGCACCAAGTCCTACGGGTTATCTCCATTTAGGTACTTTGTTTGCGGCATTGGTTAACCGCATTACCGCCACAAGCACAAACGGTATTTTTTATACAAGAATTGAGGATACCGACAAAAAGCGTGAAATTGAAGGCGGTATTGACGATATTATTGACGGACTTAACCGTTTTGGTATCACGATTGACGAAGGCTTTATTTCGGGCACCGAGCAAAAGGGCGAATACGGACCATATAAGCAAAGCCAGCGTGCTGAAATTTATCAAACCTATGTTAAGGAGCTTATCCGTCAGGGTCTTGCCTACCCTTGCTTTTGCACGGCTGAGGAATTAGAGGCTGTACGTAACGAGCAGGAAGCTAAAAAGGTGCGTACAGGCTACCACGGTGAATGGGCTAAGCACAGAGATATAACCTACGAAGAAGCCAAGGCTTTGATTGACGAGGGTAAGCCCTTTGTTGTACGTCTCAAATCCCCGGGTAATGAAGAAAATAAAATTATTTTTGAGGATACTGTTAAAGGTAAAATTGAAATGCCCGAAAATGATGAGGATTTTGTTTTACTTAAGTCCGACGGTATTCCCACCTACCATTTTGCTCACGCTGTTGACGACCATTTAATGCATACAACCCACGTACTTCGTGGCGACGAATGGATTTCCTCTGTACCGAAACATATACAGCTTTTTAAAATTTTAGGATTCAAACCGCCTAAGTACGGACACATTTCCCCGATTATGAAGCTTGATAACGGTGCAAAACGCAAGATTTCAAAGCGTAAAGACCCAGAAGCTGCCGTTCATTTCTTTGCAGAGCAGGGTTATGACAGCGAGTGTGTTATTGATTATCTTATGACCATTGCGGCATCAGATTTTGAGGATTGGCGCAGAGCAAACGGCGATGCATCATATAAAACCTTTAAATTCAATCTCAAAAAAATGAGCGTTTCAGGTGCTTTGTTTGACGAAGTAAAGCTGATTGATGTCAGCAAAAACCGTGTTTGTAAACTTAACAGTAATCAGGTATATGACAAGGTTACAGCCTGGGCTAACGAATTCGACAAGGAATTTTATGATATTTTAACCGCTGATTCTGATTATACTAAATCGGTATTCGCAATCGACCGTGATGTTCCGAAACCGAGAAAAGATATTGCAAAGTGGAATGAAGTAAAAGAATACTTCAGCTATATGTTCGGCACGACCTTTGTTCCCTCTTATGAACTGCCTGAAAATATCAAAAAGGAAGATGCTGTTTCTTTCCTTAATATCTATAAAACGGTTTATAGTGAGCGGGACGACCGTCAGGAATGGTTTAATAAAATCAAAAGCATTGCTCCCGAAATCGGATTTGCTGCCGAAACTAAGGAATATAAAGCCAATCCCGATAATTACAAGGGTCACGCAGGTGATTTGAGTACGGTTTTGCGTATCGCTGTAACAGGAAGACGCAATACACCCGACCTTTGCAGTATTATGCAGGTGCTCGGTAAAGACGAAATTATTAAACGTATTGATAATGCTATAAGCTCTATTTAAGGGGTAATAACTATGGAAGAAAATATTATTTTAACAGAAGAAAACTCTCAAAACTCTAATTTTATCCACGATTTCATTGACGAGGATTTAAAAGAAGGCGTATATTCCAAGGTTCAGACACGTTTTCCGCCTGAGCCTAACGGTTATTTGCACATTGGTCACGCAAAAGCTATTTGCATTGACTTTGCAACTGCCGAAAAATACGGCGGTAAATGTAATCTTCGTCTTGATGATACCAACCCCACAAAAGAAGACGTTGAGTATGTAGATGCAATTAAAGAGGATATTAAGTGGCTCGGTTTTGAGTGGGATAACGTTTATTATGCATCGGACTATTTTGATTATATCTACGAATGTGCTTTAAAGCTTATCGATAAAGGTCTTGCTTATGTTGACGAATCCACCCCCGACCAAATCCGTGAGATGCGTGGTACC
>JAZQHX010000333.1:0-2007 GCA_045540835.1 Acutalibacteraceae bacterium
GTGGTGGACTCCAGCGGAGTTCCATAGATAGAATAGTCAATATTCTCTGCTGCTTTCCACTTTGCGGTATACTCATTTAATTTACGCATAATAGCAAGACCTAATTCCTCACCCTCGGGTTCGGTAAGCTTCTTGCCGTTAAGGCTGTATACACACTCCCAAAGACCTGCATAGCCGAGAGAAAGCGTAGAATATCCGCCGTGCAGATATTTATCAATAGTCTCGCCCTTTTCAAGTCTTAACAAAGCGCCGTGCTGCCAAAGAATGGGAGCAGCGTCAGAAACAGTACCCGTAAGGCGCTCGTGACGTGCCTGCAATGCTCTGTGGCAAAGCTCCATACGTTCATCGAAGATTTCCCAGAATTTATCCAGATTGCCACCAGCAGAAAGACCAATATCAACAAGGTTCACAGTTACAACACCCTGATTAAAGCGTCCGTAATACTTCGGTTTGCCGTTCTCGTCAACATAAGGTGTCAAGAAGCTGCGGCAACCCATACAGGTATAGCAATGACCTTCACCGTTTTTATCAATCTTATTCTGGAGCATTATTTTTTCGGAAATATAATCAGGTACCATACGCTTAGCGGTACATTTAGCCGAAAGCTGGGTTAAATACCAGTAAGGTGTACCTTCACGGATATTATCCTCTTCCAAAACATAAATAAGCTTCGGGAATGCGGGAGTAATCCATACACCCTTTTCATTCTTAACACCACGATAACGCTGTTTAAGAACTTCCTCAATAATCATAGCAAGATCGTGCTTTTCCTGCTCGTTCTTAGCTTCGTTAAGGTACATAAATACAGTAACAAAGGGAGCCTGACCGTTAGTGGTCATAAGGGTTACAACCTGATACTGAATAGTTTGTACGCCCTTTCTGATTTCATCACGAAGGCGTTTTTCAGTAACTTCTCTTATTTTCTCGTCACTAACAGAGGGGTTAACATCAGTAAGCTCAGCCTTAACGTCCTCATAAAGCTTTTTACGGCTAATATCAACAAAAGGAGCTAAGTGTGCTAAGCTTATACTCTGACCGCCGTACTGGCAGGAAGCAACCTGAGCTATAATCTGGGTAGCAATATTACAAGCGGTTGAGAAGGTATGAGGTTTTTCAATATATGTACCGCTTATAACTGTACCGTTTTGAAGCATATCTTCAAGGTTAACAAGGTCGCAGTTATGCATATGCTGTGCAAAATAATCAGCATCATGGAAATGAATAAGACCACGCTCGTGTGCATCGACAATATCAGGCTCTAAAAGGATACGTTTGGTAATATCCTTGCTCACTTCGCCTGCCATATAGTCACGTTGAACACTGTTAACGGTAGGATTCTTATTACTGTTTTCCTGCTTTACTTCCTCGTTATTACATTCAATAAGGCTTAAAATCTGTTCATCGGTAGTGTTTGATTTACGAACAAGCGCTCTTGTATAGCGATAGGTTATGTAACGGCGTGCAACATCAAAGGCACGCTGATTCATAATCTGGTCCTCTACCATATCTTGTATTTCTTCCACGCTCAAAGAACGGTTCATATTAGCGGCAGCGCTCTCAACATCCTCAGCAATTCGCTTTATCTGGATTTCAGACATTCTCTCGCTGGGAACAACGCTTTCATTAGCTTTTGAAACGGCAATTACAATCTTTTTAGGATCAAATTCTACCTCAGCTCCACTGCGTTTAATAATTTTCATAATCTAAAATCCCCCAAATATACGTTTTTGTTATTTTTTCAAACACAATATCTTGTGTGAGCAAGTTCCATTATAACATAGGTATTAGAAAAATCAAGAGTAAATTTAAAATAAAAATTAAAATGTCGGTTTTTCGTTATTTTAGACAAAAACCGACAAAAAATAAATGCAATTCAACCAATCATTACTTTATTGCTTTAAAGCCCTCACCTATAATTTCTCCTGCTTCGCTCACTACAATAAAGGCATTCGGGTCATATTTATCCACAATATCGTATATTCCTGCTACCTCGTGTATCCTGACAGT
>JAZQHX010000334.1:0-10350 GCA_045540835.1 Acutalibacteraceae bacterium
CTGCAACTTTTACCATAGAAAGTCCGTCATCGAGGCTGTCGAATTCAAGTGCCGTACCAACAACACCGTCTACCCATTCGGTAGAATCTGTAATATTGGCATTAAGGTCATTTGTAGAAGCGATTGTTCCAATAGTAGAATAAGTAGAAACGTAAGTTCCCTCTGCTTCATCAAAATTGTAGTATACAACCGATTTGACGGGAGTTACGGCATATACCTTTCTTGTAATGTTAAAGGTTACACTGTCACTTCCTAATTCATTTGTTGCGGTAACAGTAAATGTATATTTGCCGTTTTTAAGTGTTTCAGGAATATAAACAACACCGAATTTGTCAACTGTTGTGCCGTCAGGTGCACCTGAAATTGTAAAGCTTACAGGGCGGGTACCTGCAAAGTCGAGCTTTATTACGGTTTCAACATCTTCGATAATAGTCAGCTCTACATCATCACCTAAATCGGGAGCTAACTCGGTAGTATCAGGATTCTCACCCTTTTCGAGTACAATTGTTTTAGTTTCACCCTGGAAAGCTGTCTTTTCACTTGTGGGGTCAACCTCAATTATTACAGATGGCGAATACTGTAATACGGTTATATCCTCGTGAGCCTGCAAAACTGAAGCCGCACCTGCATTTACTTCAATACAGAATTTTTCGGTATTAAGCTGTGTCGGGTCAGAAACGGCAATTGTAATCTTACTGTCTGTCTCCTCTACCATTACTGACGATTGACCGTTAGAGGTAATGTAATCTTTTCCGTCCTTTTGTACGGTGGCCGCCTTATTATTCCAGAAGTTAGCGCCCGTAATTCCAAGTTTATTATCGGTTACAGCCTGAACGTTTTCATTGTTTGCAAGAATTTCAATATCTGCTTTTTCGGAATAAGCCTTTGTTTCTGCCTGAGTAGCAGATGGCAATAAAACATAAGAATATGAGTTATCACCGTTTCCGTACTGACCGTGGTCATAGTACATTGTAAGATAATTTTTAGTGTATTCCACATAGTCAGCTTCAACAGATGTGGATGTATCAACATCACGCTTTTTGCCTGTTCTTGCTTCTCTTATAATATTAAGATTTGCACTTTCGGGGAAATAGTAACCCATTGAAGATTTTTCGTTATTACCCGAAAGATAAGCCCATTTGTTTATTGTTGTAGGAGTTGCTACACCGTCGGTAGCGAGGGTGTTATCCTGAATAGTACCGTCAATTACAAAAGTATTTGAGTTATCATCAAGAATTTTTATGTTTTCTAATGTAGATTCAATTGTTGTACCGTCAGTAGATGTAATGTCTGTACCTAAAGCTACAACCTCATTGTCGAATATAAACCAGGATTTTTTAGCATTTAATGTCTGCTTATACGGTTGTAGTTGCATACCTGCAGTTGAATAATTACCGATTGAAGTACCGCCTGCCCAAGCGGATTGACCGAGAGCAATACCCTCATCCTGATACGGTAAATCGGCAACACCACGAAGTACGGTAGTACCGGGGAGTCTTCGTGAGTCAATTGTATACCAGAAATGGTCTGTAAACTTAGAATAGTCGTTATTATAAACATAAAGCATACCGCTTCCGGTATACCAACCCTTACGGTTGTTACCGTTACCACCCTCAAAGGATGAAATTCGGGTAGAGCTCATACTAAGTCCTAAAGAATATTTGTTGTTATGCTGTACTACTCTGTCCATATTAAAGAATACATTTGACATATTGTAGCTATCTCTTGCCACAATGTTTTCATCTTCTAAAATTGCTTTTGCAAATAGATAAACACCTAAATCGGTATTAGCATAATAATCATATAAAGCAAGAGCTTCTTCGCTTATTAAACACTGTATATGATATTTTGAAAAGCTTTTAATACGCTTAGAATATTCCTCACCTAAAATATCGCCAAGCATAGCTATTGCATTTATAATGGTCTTACCACTTATATAACCGCCGATACTTCCATGGTTAGATGTTATACTTCTGCCATAGGTCATCTGCATAACCGTTCCGTTATAGAAAACAGGTTCATAAACATCAAAAATAATATTGGCAAGATTTTCTTTTTTCTCGTCGGAAAGATCAAAAGGAGTACCGTTAATAGCAACAAGTGCCGGTGCAATTGAACGCATTACGCTTGAGCCGTAGGATCCTGTATAAGCATAATAGATATGCTGAATAAATGAGCCGTCAGCCTCATAAAAACCGCTGGCTTTAGTAACGTAGGTTAAAACACTTGCAATTCCGTTTGAACCGCTTTGAATAATATCTTCCCTCTGCCACAAAGCACCATATACTATCTGTATTGCGCTTCTGTCTGCAAGGTTTGCACCGTCCATTGTGTGCCCGGGAAGCGGAGGAAATGTATCAATAGCCGTAAGACATAAATCTAATAAATCTGCTCTGACGGATGCGAGGTCATCATATAATAATACCAAAATATCACGCAAAGCCATTGGAACGCCTATCTGCCAATACCACCAGTTACCAAACTGCACGGCATTGGGGCAATACCAATATGTACATATAAATTCGAGTGCTGAATATATATCATTTTTTAAAATTGCATTACCTTTAATTGTAGAATCCGCACTTATTCTGTAAGCTATTGCCATTGTGCGAAGTCTCTCTAAACTTACCTGAACAGCGGCATAACGTGTGCGTGCAACTAAAGTAGCAGGGTTGGCCGATTCGTCAGCCCATATATAACCTTTATGCTCAATTGGATATACGCCATTATATAAACCTTCAGGACTCCAGCGCTCGGTATTACTGAGCCATTTTTCGTGAAGAGTCATACCTGCGGCAGCTTCTTCCTCGGTAGGCTTTGACATACTTTCCCAATATGCTTTAGCATCACTTGTAATACTTTCGACCTTTTCGGATATAACTTTATCGGTCATATCCGGGTTACCGTCACCGATAATTGTTTCTTCCCATCTGTCGATTATTGTTTTGTAGTCTTCTGTGTAATCGGCTGCAGTTTCTTCTGCTGTTGCTGCTATAAAGGTAGAGCAAACCAAAGCGAAAACACATAGCAATGAAATCAAATTTTTAATATACTTTTTCATTCTAAATTCCCCTTTTAGAATTATGATAATTTGATTATACTGCTTATTCAAAATAAAAACAATATCACATAAAGTACAAAAAATATTGCAATCAGCGTATTTTTAGCTATAATATATTTGAGAGGTGTGTAACGTTATGATTTTTAATAATATAAACAATGATAATATGATGTTTGTTTATAGGTATCAACAAGTGCCTGACGATACTGAATATCAAATCCATGCTCACAGTTGCTTTGAGTTGATTTACCTGATTTCCGGTGATATAACCTTTTATATTGAAGGCAGAATTTACCATCCGAAGCCGAGAGATATAATGATTTTTAACAAGCTTGATATGCACAAAACCGTTATTAACAGTAAAGTGCCGTATGAAAGAATTGTTATAAGAATCAAAAAGGACTTCTTTTCGGAATTTGACCCTGAACACAGACTTTTTTCCGTTTTTAATACTTCTGAGCCGAGTAAGGTGAATCTTATAAGACCAAGTGATTTTAGTGACGATTACTGGGAAACCTGTCTTAAAAAAATCATAACTGAAAAAAATAACAGCTCTTTACATATAGCCGCCTATTTAATTCCGTTCTTAAACGAAATAAGAAAAATACTGGAAAATTCCGAAAAGCTTATAAGAAGTAAAAAGGAACTGCCTGAGCAGATAATAGAGTATATTAACTTTCATCTTTCTACCGATTTAACACCCGAACGGATTGCAGAAAGCTTTTATATAAGCCGTTCCAAACTTGATAAACTGTTCAGAAAAAACACGGGTTCCTCGGTAGTTGAGTATATAACCGCTAAACGCCTTGTAATGGCAAGAGGACTATTATTAGATGGCAAAAAACCGACTGATGTATATTTGCGTTGCGGATTTAAAGATTATTCAACGTTTTACAGAACATATAAACAAAAATTTGGTGTGTCGCCTAAACAAGATGCTAAAAAACCGACGGAAAAATAATCCGTCGGTTTCAATTTAGTTATATTTGAAAATTCTTATTGTTACTTTATGATTAATAAATGACTGTGAATACCAAATGTGAATACTGCCGTCAGGGTTAGAATATTTAACAGTGAATTGTCTGCTATAATCTACGTTGCTATAATCGTAAAGTTCATAAAATTGATAACCTTTAAGAGCTTTGATATACTTTAAAGAATATGTATCATCTTGCCATGCATCCTTATAAATATATTCATATATGACAGTACCGTCACTTTCGTAATCGGTAGAAGAATCATAATATTTCAATCCCCATTTATTAGCAACTTCAGGATAAGACGGTACTGAAGGAGTTAATCTGTATGTAGAATATCCGGTAACTGTGACTTTACAGGTATCACTAAAGGTTAAACCGTCAATAATTGCTTTGACTGTAATTATAGCTTCGCCCGGCAAAAATGCAGTAACACCACCGCCGATATTGACAATTGCGGTATCAGGATTATTACTGCTCCAGTTTAATTTTACAGAAGAATCAACACCGGTTACAGTCAGATTGTAGGTATCACCGCTTTCGATAGTAAGGGTTTCACGATTTAAGGTAATACTTGATACTGCCAGTTTTCCTTTTTTGATATAATAGGATTTGCCACCAATTTTAACACTACCCGTAAAATTAGCTTGATACTTACCGTTTTTAACATAGTATTTCGCATTACCGATTTGAACTAAAGTAGTGGCTTTGGTATATACACCGTTTTTGACATAATATTTGGCATTTGAAAATTTGACGAGTGTTGTATCGTAAACTACCTTACCGCCCTTTACGTGATACATTTTACCGTCAGTATGCTTAAAAAGGGTTTCGGTTAAATTTTTAATACCTTTTTTAACATAAATCAAATTACCGCCGTACTTAACAAGGCAGGTGTCCTTTACCCATTTACCACCTTTTACGTGATACCATTTATTATTGTATTTAACTAAGGTGTTAGAAGTATTCTTTATACCGTTTTTAACATAAATCCAACTACCGTTATACTTCACAAGAGTGGTATCCTTAACCCATTTTCCGCCCTTAACGTGATAATACTTTCCGTTATACTTTACTAAAGTATTTGAAGTGTTTACAACACCCTTTTTAACATAACGGTAAACACCGTCATATTTTACGAGTGTAGTATCATAAACCACCTTACCGCCTTTTACGTGATAAAGCTTGCCATTATATTTAACAAGTGTGTTAGCGGTGTAAAGCTTGCCATTAGCATAGCATTTAAGAATACCGCCTGATTTTTTAATTGTAGGCTTGCCGACTTTAACGGTACATTTGGCGGTCACCTTTGCAGTATCGGTAGTGTAAACGGTTATAACTGCTGTACCACTTCCCTTTGCGGTTACCTTACCGTTTTTGTCAACAGTAGCCACCTTTGTGTTAGAAGATTTATAGGTAATACCGCTTACTGCTCTTGAATAATTGCTGTCAGGCGTGCTTTTGATGCTTAGTTGTTTGGTTTTCCCAACAACTAAAGTCACATTACTTTGCTTAAAACTTAACTTTTGAACGGGCTTTACAACACGGAACTTATACTGATTGTCGTATGTCTGATAATCATAGGTATAGCCGAATTGATAGGACGAATCAACATAGGCATGCACAATGGTAGCACCGGGCTTTACGGCTTGAACCAGTGTAGTACTGCCGTCCCCTTTTCCGACAATTTTCATAACATTTGAATTATCGGAAGTCCAATCCACCTTTACAATATGGTCATATACACCAGTAGCAGGACCAAGACTTATAATTTTGCCTATGGGAATAAGTCTATAGCGATTGGCGTCCATTTTAACACCGTTTGAATAGCTGTAAACTTTTTCTTCAGCGGCGTATGATTTGAAGTTATTTACAGAAAAAATTATTAAAAAAGATAAAAGAAAAGCAATAAATTTAAAACTTGTATTTTTATTGGAAACAAAAGTCATAAAAACACCTCATTATTTAAAATAATTGCCGCAAAATTTTAATTATATCTCCGTAATCTCAATTCCGTTAATAATAACATCTTCTATCGGCTTGTCCTGAGCGCCGACGGGGGTATTGGCGATTTTATCAACAACGTCCATTCCCTCAATTACCTGACCGAATACGGTGTGACGGAAATCAAGCCAAGGTGTACCTCCCATAGAAGCGTAAGCCTCAACAATATCTTCGGGGAAAGAATCGGGCATTTCCTTCATCTGCTCGAGCATATTGCCGGGTACTGTGTCAGCCTGAACAATAAAGAACTGACTGCCGTTTGTGTTAGGGCCTGCATTTGCCATACACAAAGCGCCACGAAGACTATGAAGAGCAGGGTCAAACTCGTCAGCGAAGCTTCTGCCCCAAATGGATTCACCACCCATACCTGTGCCGGTAGGGTCACCGCCCTGAATCATAAAATCCTTAATTACACGGTGGAAAATAAGACCGTCATAATATCCGTTCCTTGCGTGTGTTGTGAAGTTTTCTACAGTTTTGGGAGCCTCTTTCGGGAACAATTTAATTTTAATGTCCCCCATATTTGTTTTCATTAAAGCTACAATATCACCGCTTATCGGTGCTTTTAACTGATAACTTTCCATTTTTTATACCTCCAAGTATGATTTTATATTTATATTCTAACAAAAAAGTAAATATTTAGCAAGAATTATTTATAAACAAGTACAAAGACGAAGTACAAATTGCAATACTGCATTGATTGACAAATATCATTAAATATGTTATATTATTCCAAGTAATTTTTTTCATCAGGGAGTTAGATTTTATGAAAAAGCTATTTTCATCTATTTTGGTTTTAAGCCTGATTTTAAGCCTCTTTTCCACTTTGCCTGCTAATGCGGAAAGTAATGAAAACGTTGCTGGTTCGGGTGTTGTCGGCGGAGAAATCGTTTTGGGTGTCTCTCACAGCTTTGATAACGGCGTCCTTACCTTCAGCGGTAGCGGTGATATGCCGTCACCTGATTATTTTGAGGAAGCCGAATGGGCTGTTTATGCTGATGAAACATATAAAGTTGTAATCGAAAACGGCATTACAAGTATCGGCACTTCTGCTTTTGAGGATTTTGTAATTCTAAAAGAGGTTGAAATATCCGAAACAGTAACCTTAATAGGTGTAAATGCTTTTGCAGGTTGCGAAGCACTTGAAGAAATATTTATACCTAAAAGTGTTAACGAATTTGTAATGTCACCTTTTGTTAACTGCACCAATTTGAAAAAAATTGAAGTTGACCCCGAAAGTCCTTATTTTTGCTCGGTTGACGGTGTTCTTTTCAGCAAAGATAAAAGTGTTTTGTGGGCATATCCAATCGGTAATGAACAATCAACCTATATTATACCCGACGAGGTTGAAACAATTGAGGCATACGCCTTTTCACAAGCTGATAAGCTCACTTCCGTAAGCTTTAATAACGGCCTTTTAAGCATAGGTGACGAATGCTTTTATGGAAGTGATAATCTTAATAACGTTACTTTGCCCGAAGGCTTAGAATTTTTGGGTGGCGGTGCTTTTCAGGATTGTGTATTGCTGGATTTTGTCTCTCTACCCTCAACCTTACAGATTATCCGTCCGCTTGCTTTTTATAATACCGCTTTATACAACAATTTAAACAATTGGGAAAAAGGTCTTTTGTATATAGGTAATTATCTTATTACCGGTGAATACAATTACACAAGCGAAGACTGGACGGTTGAAGAATACGAATATGTTACGGGAAAAATCAATGTAAAGGAAGGCACGTTGCTTATAGCAGGCTCAGCTTTTTCCTGGTTCAGCTATAAACCCGATATACCCGAGGTTATCCTGCCGGAATCACTCAAATATATAAATGAATATGCTTTTGGTTGGTGCGAAAAAATTGAAGGTCTTGATTTTAAAGACAATCTGTTGCATATTGATGACGGTGCTTTTTACGGTTGCGTTGGTTTGACCGAAATTTCATTGCCGGACAGTCTTACATTTATAGGTGATTATGCATTTACTGAATGTTCAAATCTTGATTATGTAAATTTAGGCAACGGTATTACTTATATTGGTGAAAAAGCTTTTGATGAGACACCCTATTTTTCAAATACAACCAATTATACTGACGGTATTTTATATAACAGCAAGTATTTGTTAGGAAGTTTAGAAAATACTAATAATTCAACTATTGATATTAAAGACGGTACTGAACTTATAGCAAACTGTGCTTTATCGGGTTATGGCACTTGGAAAACATTTACAGTAAAATTACCTGACAGCCTTTTGCATATAGGCAAAGAAGCGTTTTTAGGAACCAACGTCGGTGAAATCAACATTCCAAAAACCGTATTAAATATTGGAGATTATGCGATTGGTTTTGTAAGCAAAACTGATGACCCTATTCATTTGAGCTATACTTATTCAAGAATCAGCGATGTTTCTATCGTTGGATATTCGGGTAGCGCCGCAGGTGATTATGCACAGAAATTCGGAATTGAATTTACCGATTTAAACGAAAACGCAACCTATACCGAAGACGATTTCATATATCGCATTTCTAAAGATAATGCATATATTGTAGGATTCAACAAGGAGTATTCAGGTTCGGTTACAATCCCCGATTCTTTAGGCGGATATAGTGTTTTAGGAATTGACAGTAACGCTTTCGAGGATTGTTCAAGTATTACTACCATTTCAATTCCAAATACGATAACAGTTTTCGGCAATAATATTTTTGCAGGCTGTGAAAATATTATAATTTCCTGTAGTTGTGGTAGTGCTGCTATTAAATATGCATCGGATAATTTTCATAAAATTGAATCATCAACCTGTGTCTGGAAGGCGGCAGATTGTGAAAATCCCCAGAAGTGCGAAGTTTGTAGTGCTGTAAACGGCAGTAATTTGGGTCATGATATGGTATTAGGAACAGAGTATGATTATTGCCAACGTGAAGGTTGTAATTATATTAAAGAAAATGTTGACATCTCCCCTATTCAGGATAATTTCAAGTACTCCGTTACCGATGGCAGGGCTTGTATTTCAAAATATATCGGAACTTCAGAAAATGCAGTTATTCCTAAGAAGTGCGGAATTTATACTGCAACCGAACTTGGACGTCGCATTTTTGAAAATACACCGTTTGTAAAAAGTGTAACTATCCCTGATTCAATCACTTATATTGACAGTTATGCCTTTAGCGGTTCTGAGTCGCTTACAGATGTGTATTACACCGGCTCACCCGACGAATGGATGAATGTTTATATTTCCACAACAGGAAATGATGCACTATTTGCGGCAAATATCCATTTTTTAGGCTGTGAAAACCATATATTCGACAATGACTGCGACAGCGACTGTAATAATAACTGTGGTTTTGTAAGAGAGGTAGTCCACGACTACAAAAACAAAAAATATGATAATACGCATCATTGGGACGCTTGTGATTGCGGAGCTATTTCAAATTACGAAGGTCATATATATAATATTCTTAAGAAAAATGACATTGAGCATTGGAACGAATGTGCCTGCGGTAAGCAAGAGTTTTCGTACCGTTTCGGTCACGGTTACAGCCGAATGTATGACGATCATAATCATTGGTTAGAATGCTATTGCGGTGCTGTTGCTGAAATTGAATCTCACAGTTTTGATTCATATATACAAGGTGAAACAACACATTGGAAAGAATGTTTTTGCGGAAAGACAATTTTAAAAGCTGAGCACAATTATAAAGAAACTGTAACCAAAGCAACACTTAGTAATAATGGAAGCATAATTAAAAAATGCTCTGATTGCGAAATTTTTGTAGGTAATACAATAATTTATTCTCCTAAAACATTCAAGCTTTCTGCAACCGCCTACACATATAATGGTAGTGCTAAAAAGCCTACTGTTGCAGTAACAGATGCAAACGGCAAGAAAATAGCCGCAACTAATTATACAGTCACATACAAAAACAATATTAAAGCCGGTACTGCTACTGCAACAGTAACCTTTAAGGGTAATTACAGTGGTACTAAATCTTTGACCTATAAAATTAACCCTGTAAGTGCAAGCAAAGCAACAGCAAAGCTTTCTGCTACCTCTTATACCTATAACGGCAAGGTGATAACTCCTGCTGTTACAGTTAAGGATTCCGCAGGAAAAACCTTAAAGAGGAATACCGATTATACCATAAAATATGCTACGGGCAGAAAGAATGTTGGAAAATACAAGGTTACGGTTACATTTAAGGGTAATTATTCAGGCAGTAAGAATCTTTATTTTACAATCAATCCCGTAAAGACTACCGTAAAATCACTTACAGCAGGTAAAAAGAGCTTAAAGGTTGCAATAACTAAGAAAGCTAC
>JAZQHX010000335.1:0-6787 GCA_045540835.1 Acutalibacteraceae bacterium
TTATGCTTGGTAACGAGGCGGTTGCCCGTGGACTAATGGAGGCAGGTTGTTCCCTCGTATCCAGTTATCCGGGAACTCCCTCTACCGAAATTACCGAATATGCCGCTAATTATGATGAGGTATATTGCGAATGGGCGCCTAATGAAAAGGTTGCTTGTGAGGTAGCTTTCGGAGCATCGTTAAGTGGTGCAAGAAGTGCTTGCTGTATGAAGCACGTTGGTCTTAACGTTGCGGCTGACCCCTTGTTTACTATGTCTTACACAGGCGTTAATGGCGGTCTTGTAATATGTGTTGCAGATGACCCTGGAATGCATTCTTCTCAGAACGAGCAGGATTCTCGTCATTATGCTATTGCTTCTAAAATTCCTATGTTAGAGCCGAGTGATTCTGCTGAGGCTAAGGAATTTGCAAAAATTGCATTTAAGCTTTCTGAGGAATATGATACCCCCGTTCTTTTGCGTATGTGCACAAGAATTGCACATTCACAGTCAATCGTGGAACTGTGCGACCCTGAGACCGACGTTAAGAAGGAATACGTTAAAACTCCGCAAAAGTATATTATGGCGCCTGCCAATGCTATTCGCCGCCATCCTTTTGTAGAGGAAAGAACCCAAAAGCTTACCGCTTTTGCAGAAACAAGTGAACTTAATACTACATATTTTGCCGAGGATAAATCTTTAGGTATTATTACAAGCGGTACCTGCTACGATTACGTTAAAGAGGTATTCGGTGACAGCGTATCTGTACTTAAATTAGGTCTTGTTAATCCTCTGCCGATTGATAAAATCAAGGATTTTGCCGCAAAGGTTGACAGAGTAGCAGTAGTAGAGGAATTAGACCCCGTGATTGAAAATCATTGTAAGGCTTTGGGAATAGAAGTGGACGGCAAAAATATTCTGCCCATCTGCGGCGAGTTTTCACAAAAGCTTATTGCCGATGCTTTCGGTATTGAGGGCAAGGAATTCGCTTCCACACTCGATAATATTCCCGTTCGTCCTCCCGTTATGTGTGCAGGCTGTCCGCACAGAGGTCTTTTCTATGTGCTGTCTAAGAATAAGCTCACCGTTTTGGGTGATATAGGTTGCTATACCTTAGGTTCAGCCGCTCCGCTTAATGCTATTGATTCTGTGCTTTGTATGGGTGCTTCGGTTTCGGGACTTCACGGCTTTAATAAGGCTTCGGGTAACGAAAATAAAACCGTTTGCGTTATAGGTGACTCTACATTTATGCATTCGGGTATGACAGGTCTTGCAAACATAGCTTACAACGGAACAAATTCTACCGTTATTATTGTTGACAACTCTATTACGGGTATGACAGGTCACCAGCAAAACCCCACAACGGGATACAACATTAAGGGCGACCCTGCAACTAAAATTGATTTAGAGGCTTTGTGTAAGGCTCTTGGAATCAACCGTGTACGTGTTGTAGATCCTTATGATTTAAAGGCAACAGAAGCTGTTATTAAAGAGGAAGTAGCAGTAGATGAGCCGTCGGTTATTATTTCCCGTCGTCCTTGCGCACTGCTTAAATACGTAAAGGCAAAGCCACCTGTTGTAATAGACAAGGAAAAATGCCGTTCGTGCAAGGCTTGTATGAAGATTGGTTGTCCTGCAATTGCTATGAAGGACGGCAAGGCAAACATTGATAACACCCTTTGCGTTGGTTGCGGTGTATGTAGCCAGATGTGTGCATTCGGTGCAATAACTGAGGGTTAAGGAGGTAAGGAATAATGAAAGCTTTAAATATTATGATAGTAGGTGTAGGCGGTCAGGGTTCCTTGCTTGCAAGTAAGTTATTGGGCAAACTTCTGCTTAATGAGGGTTATGACATTAAGGTATCCGAAGTTCACGGTATGAGCCAGCGTGGTGGTAGCGTTGTAACCTACGTAAGAGCTGACAGTAAGGTTTATTCACCTATAATTGATAAGGGTGAAGCTGATTTTATAGTTTCCTTTGAGAAGTTAGAGGCGGCAAGATATGCTTCTTTCCTTAAAAAGGACGGAAAGATAATTGTAAATTCTCAGGAAATTGACCCTATGCCCGTAATCACGGGAGCGGCGGAGTATCCTACCGATGCTTTGGATAAGCTTACAGATATGGGAGTAGATGTTGATTGTATAGACGCTTTAGCACCTGCAATGGTGGCAGGAAGTGCAAAGGCTGTTAATATTGTACTTATGGGCAGACTTTCAAAGTATTTGTCTATCGATGAAGAAAAATGGCTTACTGCAATTGAGCAAAGTGTAAAGCCGCAGTTTGTTGAGATGAACAAAAAGGCGTTTAAATTAGGCAGAGAATAATTTTTTAATTATAAAGCAGAAAGGGTGTCAGCGATGGCAAAGAGAAAGTACTATCAACCGGAAATTGAAACAATGCCGGTTGAAGAGATTAAAAAGCTTCAGTCTGAAAAACTTATAAAGCAGGTAAAGCACGCCTATGAGGATGTGCCTTACTATCGTGAGCTTATGGACAAAAAGGGTGTAAAGCCTGAAGATATTCACGGTATTGAGGATTTGCATAAGCTTCCCTTTATCGAAAAGTCCGATTTGAGAGACGGTTATCCTTACGGTATGTTGGGTGCACCTTTAAGCGAATGTGTGCGTATACATTCTACTTCAGGAACTACCGGTAAGCGTGTAATTGCATATTATACTCAAAATGATATTGATTTATGGGAAGATTGCTGTGCTCGTGCTTTAGTAGCCGCAGGTGCAGATAAAGAGGACGTTGTTCAGGTTTGCTACGGTTACGGTTTGTTTACCGGCGGTTCGGGTTTGCACGGCGGTTCACATAAAGTAGGCAGTCTTACACTTCCTATGTCGTCAGGTAATACCGAACGCCAGATTCAGTTTATGACCGACCTTAATGCTACTGTGCTTTGCTGTACACCATCTTACGCCGCATATTTAGGTGAATCCTTAAAGGAAATGGGCTACACACCTGACACTATTCCGCTTAAAGCAGGTATTTTCGGTGCAGAAGCCTGGACCGAGGAAAACCGCAGAGAGCTTGAAAAGAATTTAGGAATCAAGGCTTATGATATTTACGGTCTTACCGAAATTTCAGGACCGGGTGTATCCTTTGAATGCTCCGAGCAGGGCGGTATGCACGTAAATGAAGACCACTTCATTGCTGAGATTATTAACCCCGAAACTGGTGAACCTTTGCCGGAGGGTGAAAAAGGTGAATTGGTATTTACCTGCCTTGATAAAGAGGCATTCCCACTTATCCGTTATCGCACAAGAGATATATGCGTGCTTTCTCGCAAAGAATGCTCCTGTGGCAGAACCTTTGTACGTATGTCTAAGCCTATGGGCAGAAGTGACGATATGATGATTATCCGTGGTGTTAACGTATTCCCGTCTCAGATAGAGGCTGTTCTTATTAAAGAGGGTTGCTCACTTAATTATCAGATTAAGATTTCCCGTGTTAACAATAGTGATACATTTGATATTTATGTTGAACTTCCACCCGAGCAGTTTGATGATTCTGTTAAGAATATTTCTGCTAAAGAAAAATCCTTGCAGGCAGCACTTCGCAGTATGTTGGGTATCGGACCTGCTGTTCACCTTGTACCGCCTAAGACTATCGCCAGAAGTGAGGGTAAGGCAGTACGTATTATCGATGAACGTAAATTATACGACTAATTGGAGGAATGAAGAATGGCTATAAGACAGCTTTCAGTTTTTTTAGAGAATAAAAAAGGTACTCTTCACGAAATTACCGATGTTTTAGCAAAGGCAGATATTGACCTTCGTTCTATGTGCATTGCGGATACAAGTGATTACGGAATTGTTCGTATTATTGCCAATGATCCAGATAAGGCATTGGATGTTTTAGGAAATGCCGGTCATACTGCAAATATCCGTGCGGTTACCGCTTTTGCTGTGCCCGATACGCCGGGTGGGCTCGCTAAGGTTTTAAGCATACTTGAATCCAATAATGTTGATATTGAGTATATGTATGCGCTTGTTACACGTATAGCAGGAAAGGCTTATGCTGTAATGCGTACCGATGACGATGATAAGACCGAGAAGATTTTAGCTGACAACGGTATCGAGCTTTTAGACGAAGCACACATCTGATTTGGAATGCATAATTTGTAATTCGGAATTATATAGAAAGGACTGTCTCTGGTGAGACAGTTTAACTCCCTGTTTACTAAACAGGGAGTTTTATAATAGGATGATTTTAAACTGTTAAAACGACCTTGCCGACATTTTGTCCTTTATAAAGGATATCGTGTGCGGCTTCTGCTTCCATGATGGGTAAAACCTTATAAATAGTGGGTTTAACTTCACCTGATTCAACCTTAGGCCATATATTCTTAACTAAGTCTGCAAGAATCTGTGCTTTAACTTCAGGTGTGCGTGAACGAAGTGTAGAGCCTATAATTCTAACATTTCTTACATAGATATTCTTAAGGTCAATCTGGGTTTGTGTTCCTGCCAGGGCTGCTATCATAATCCAACGTGCACCATGCTTTAAGTAATGAATACATTTACCCATTATTTCTCCACCTAAGCAGTCGATAGCTACATCAACGGGGTGACCGTTTTCAAGTTCTTCTTTTAATACTTCTGCTATGTCTTCTTTGGTTGTAACTACAACTCTGTCAGCATTTAAGTGCTTAATATTATCAGCAATTTCTTCTGTTAAAACTGTAGTAATAACACGAACACCAAACGCTTTTGCCATAGGTATAATTACACTTGCCAAACCTGATGCTCCTGCATTCATAAGCAGGGTGTCGCCCTTTTGAATATTGCCTTCAATAAACAAATTAAGGTACGCTGTTGCAAAAGCTTCGGGAATAGCCGCAGCTTCAACCATAGAGCAATTTTTAGGAATGGGCATCAGCATATCGTATTTTATATTTGCATATTCGGCATAACCGCCGCCACCGAGCAAAGCACAAACCTTATCACCGATTTTCCAGTTGGATTTTTCCTTTGCACCGTCTGCTATTTCAACTATCGTGCCTGCAATCTCGAGTCCCATCCACTCAGGACAGCCTGCAGGTGGTGGATAATCGCCCTCTCTCTGCATTAAATCTGCTCTGTTTAGTGCTGCTGCCTCAATTTTAACAAGACAGTCATCATTACCTAAAACAGGGTCGGGAACATTGTCCCATCTGAGAGTTCTGTCATCATTTACAAGGATTGCTTTCATATTATATTATCCTTTCTGTTTTCAAAGATATATCGTGGCATGTGTGCACACGGTATTTTTTATTACTATATTTTTCTACAAATTCAATAGATTTTTCTTTGTCATAAAAAGTGCCTGTACTGATTTTATTTTTTATGTTTAAGTCGGTATAACATTCATCGCCTGCAAGTATATGGATTTTATCTTTATAGGTTATCTCTACTATCGCAGACCCTACAGAATGACCACCGCATTTTATAACCTTGATTTGCTCTTCAATGAGGAATTCCTCTTTGAAAACATTAACCGGCATATTGACGGGAATATATTTTTCCCCGTTTAAATATTCTTCCTTGGTTATATGTAATACGGAATTTTTGAAATGGCTTAATGCTTCAATATGGTCGTGATGAGCATGAGTGATTATTACATCGGTGATTTCATCGGCTGATAATTCTGCCTGCCTTAAAACAAAAGCAGGAGAATAATACTTTTTCATAACGAACCCCGGCATAGTATCACAGCCGACATCCACTAAAATGTTTTTACCTTTTGTTTTAATCAGATAAACCGCAAAAGAAATAGGTGTAACTTTTTCTTTAGAAGCACCTGAAAAAGCCATACTTTCAGGCAAAACAGATTCTGCATATTTAAGGCAATAAACTGCAAAGTGTTCTTTAAACATTCAATTCTTCACCTGCATCAAAAATCAATACTGTCTCTAATGGTTTTCATGGTGCTTAAAAGCGGTTGGGAAGCAGTGGATAATGCATCATGCTCATAAACACATAAACTCATACAGCAACCGAGCTTCATGCCCAATCTGCGGTGAATTGTACTCACTCCGCCCGATAAAAACAAAAACGGTGCTCCGAGTTCTTGTTTTAAAAGATTTGTAATACGCAGGTTTTCAATCTGCTGTTCCATAGTGTCTGCTGCAGTTACAATTTTAATAATATCTGCACCTCTGCGCTTTTGCTCGAATGCGATTTCGAGCACTCTATGGGCAGGAGCAAATTTATAAAGATGTGATGACATAAGCACCTCTGCTCCCAGACTGTGCAGCTTTTCAATAAGCTTCATTTGCTTTTCAATGGCTTCGGCATTGTCTGTGAGTTCTTCTGAGTGTTTGCAGAAAATATCTCCCATAACATCACAAAGAGTAGCTCCACTTTCTGCAAGAGATATGATTCCATCTGCCAATTCATAATCAGAAAGATTCTGATTATAAGCGTATCTGTAATTTGTAACATAGCAGGGCTTATCTCTCATTTCTGAAAGAATTCTTTTTATCGTATCAGGATTTTGAAATTCGGGTTTTAAAGACTCTACCTGTAGTCCGTATGCATCTGCACCTAGGCAGTTTGCATTTCTTATTCTGCTGATAGCCACTTCCGGTGTTTTACATTGAAGCATAACTGTAAGTAACGGATTACTGTGATTTAAAAAAGATTTTTTCATTACCAGCACCTATTCATAGCGTTTCTGCCGCCGTCTATCATAATATTTTCTCCGTTTATAAACTGTCCTTTGTCAGATGCCAGGAAAAGACACAAATCAACAATTTCCTGAGGCTCGGCAGCTCTGCCGAGAAGTGTTCTCATATTTGCCATAGCCGCCCTCGTCAGAACTGG
>JAZQHX010000336.1:0-1618 GCA_045540835.1 Acutalibacteraceae bacterium
GTAACCGCTTTTACTGTAAGTGCGGCACCACCACGAGTATCACCGTCAAGCTTGCTTAAAATTACACCGTCAATTTCAAGTATATCATTATAGGCTTTTGCAATATTAACAGCGTCCTGACCTACCATTGAGTCAATTACAAGTAAAATATTGTCAACTTCTACTGCCTTTGTGATGCGCTTTAGTTCGTCCATAAGCTCGGTGTCTATATGAAGTCTACCTGCAGTATCGAGAATCAGGTAATCGTGACCGTAATCTCTCGCATAGGCTACAGCTTTTTGAGCTATTTTTTCAGGCTTTTCGGTTCCCATTTCAAAAACGGGAGCGCCAACTGCGGCACCTACAACCTTTAACTGCTCAATAGCGGCAGGACGGTATATATCACAAGCGGCAAGCATAGGTCTGTGACCCTGAGCCTTTAAATATTTTGCGAGCTTTGCTGAGTGTGTGGTTTTACCCGAACCCTGAAGACCGCACATCATAATAATAGTGGGGATTCGGTTAGCGGTTTTAAGGCGTGCGTGCTCACTACCCATAAGTGCTGTGAGCTCTTCCTTAACAATTTTTATAACCATCTGTGCGGCGGTAAGACTTTCCATAACATTCGCACCGATGCATTTTTCGGTTACGGTGTTTGTAAAATCCTTAGCTACTTTATAGTTAACGTCAGCTTCCAATAAAGCAAGACGCACTTCACGCATTGCGGCTTTTACATCACTCTCGGATAGCTTACCCTTTGAACGCAGGCGTTTAAATACACCTGCTAACTTATCGGACAAATTATCAAACGCCACTTCGTTCACCTCTACAGTTCGTCAATTATTTTAATTATTTCTTCAAACTCTGCGCTATTTTCATTTGCGGTTTTGGCTAATTCTTTAAGTCTTAAAAAGCGCTTGCAGTAGCCGCACTTTTCTTCAAAAGCCATTAACTGCGCCTCGGTTCTTCTGATAAGGTCGCTGACCCCTTGACGTGTTATACCCTCATTTTCGGCAATCTCCGATAATGAAAGGTCGTCGTTATAATAATGCTCGGTTATATTCCTTTGCTTATCGCTTAAAAACTCACCGTAAACATCAAGCAAGGATGAAATATACAAGTTTTTACCCATATCGCACCTCTCACGGTTACCAAGTATAACACATATAAAAGTGTATGTCAAGTTTTTTTCTTTACAGATGTAAATTATTTTTTAAATACAAAAAATTTACTTATTATATAGTTTAAAATGAGTATTATTATCTGCAAAAAGCTTTTGGCTAAATATTCATTTAATTTAAAGTTTTCCACCATAAGCCAGATACCTGCAATTTCAATTACCATTGTAAAGGCTCTGCCTGAAATGAAGCCGACAAATTCCTTTATGGTTTTACTTAAATTGTAGCCGTTTGACTTAAAAACAATACTTTTATTTGCAAAGAATGCAAAAATTATAGAGCAAGTAATACTGAAAAAATTACTTAAATTAAGATTTATTCCAAAAAGATTGTAAAGCAGGGCAAACATTATATAATTAACTGCAGTTGTGCAAAGCCCGATAAAAATATAGCGTATAGTCTCATTTTTACAAATGCATTTTATTTTAGAATACAAATTATTGCCCTCCTTATATTATAAA
>JAZQHX010000337.1:0-22915 GCA_045540835.1 Acutalibacteraceae bacterium
AGGTTTTGCTTTGAGGGCTTTTTGTCGGTCAACAGAATCAGCCGCAGAGAGCATTTAGAGGATATAAAAAACAAAAAGCGGACAATGATTTTTTACGAAGCTCCGCATAAGCTTATGGCGACCTTGAAGGATTTGCTAACCTACTTGGGCGACAGACAAATTGCTGTTATAAGAGAGCTTACCAAAATTCACGAAACAGTTTTGCGCACAACCTTAAATGGTGCAATATCACATTTTGAAGAGAATCCGCCTAAAGGGGAATTTGTACTTATTTTAGCCGGTAAAACCGAGGAAGTAACAGAATATACATTAGAAGATGCGGTAGTTATCGCAAAACGTCTTATATCGGAGGGGCAGTCCACCTCTGCCGCAGCTAAGGAGGCTTCGGCGGTGACCGGTATAAAAAAAGGCGAAATTTACAAACTTGTCTTGGAGTAATTTTAAATGGATGAAGAATTAAAGCAGACTGACAGCATAAAGGAAGATGAAGCTGTATCGGCAGAAAAACCAAAGCGCAAACGTAAAAAGTGGCTTATAGTATTGATTTCGATACTTTCGGTTTTGGTGATTGTTATAGGCATACCTTTAGGTATTGCGGTTTATTTTGTTAAAACAAATATGAAATATAAGTATAACCCCATAACCGAAGTGCCGCAGGAATTGGGCTTTGAAGAGGTAAAGGACGAACGTATTATAAACATGGCGCTTTTCGGTCTCGATACAAGGAATCCTGAAAGTTTTTCAGGCAGAAGTGACGCCATAATGATTTTAAGCGTTAATACGGGAACGGGAAAAATTAAGCTTATATCGGTTATGCGTGACTCCTTTGTACCTGTTGACAAGGAGAGCGGTAGGGTATTTACCAAAATTAACAGCGCTTATGCGTCGGGTGGCCCCGTTCTTGCAATTAAAACTCTGAATACAATTTTTGATTTGGATATTTCGGAATACGTTTCGGTTAACCTTTTTAAATTAAAGGATATTATTGATGCCGTCGGCGGTATCGAAATTGAGGTTACCGAAAACGAGCTTCAGTATCTTAATGCAGGCGTTCATGAGATGTGCGGCATTCTTAAGGTTGATGTCACCCCTCATCTGGTTAAAAAGGCAGGGAAACAGCATCTTAACGGAATACAGGCAACCTCTTACGCACGTATACGCTATGCTTCAAATGCCGAAGGTACACGTGACGATTACGGCAGAACCGACCGTCAGCGTTATATTATGGAGCAGATGTTCAAAAAGGTTGTAGTAATGGAAAAGACTAAATATACAAAGCTTGTAAAGCCGATTTTTGCAAGCTGTGAATCTTCGCTAAACTACAGCGAAATTTTTGAGGTTGCAATTGATGTGCTGTCTATGAATCCTACTTTAGGTGAAGCCAGAATCCCCGAGTACAGCTATCTTATGCCGTCACCTAATACCTCGGCAGGGTCGGTTGTGTATTACGACCTCGGATTTGCCGCAGAGCTGATACACGCCTTTATTTATGACGATATTTCTCCGAAAGTTTATATAGACAAAAACGGAGTTAAAAAGAATAACTGGTATGTTTCGGGCTTTAAACCACCTAAAATCGAGCACGAGGAAGATAAAGAGGATACAGCAAAAAATGAATCGGGTAAATCGCAATCTGTAACCGAAAGTAAAGGTAGTTAAAATGAAGTCTATTTGCGAAAATTGTGCCAATTTTATATATGACGATGAGACCGACAACTATTACTGTTCGGTTAATATGGACGAGGATGATTACGTCAGGTTTATTACGTCTAAAACCGAAAATTGCCCATATTTCAATTTTTATGACGAATATTCCATCGTAAGGAAACAGAATTGAGGTAAAAAAATGATAGCTGTTTATGTTGTTTTAAGTGCAGTTTTGGTTTTGCTGTTTGAAAACCTTTTCGGTATTATGCATAATCCGAATTCGTGGTGGACTGTACCGCTTATATTTGTAGGACTTTTCTTTGCGTTTTTCTTAATACACGTAATTATAGTACTTGTAATGATATTTACTATAAATTTGGAAAAACAGCCAAAGGGCACTAAATTTTTCAGATTTCTTATAAAAACGGGATTGCCGTTCTTGCTAAAGCTTGCGGGAGTTAAGTTTGAAACACAAGGACTTGAAAAGATTCCGAGTGACAAAAGAATGCTTGTTGTCTGCAATCACCAGCATAATTTTGACCCGGTTGTAATTGTAAACTTTTTTCCCGATGCCGAGCTTTCTTTTATAGGAAAAAAGGAAATTTTAACCACAATGCCGTTTGCTGCAAGGGCTATGCATATGCTCGAATGTCTTTATATTGACAGAGAAAATGACCGTGAGGCGGCAAAGACGATAATTCAGGCGATAAAGCGAATAAAGGAAGATAAGAACTCAATTGGTCTTTTTCCCGAGGGGTACGTAAGCAAAACCTGCGAATTACAGCCCCTTAGAAACGGTTCGCTTAAAATTGCGCTTAAGTCCAACGCACCGATTGTAGTTTGTGTTGTAAACGGAACACGTGTTATGGCGAAAAGTCTTTTCAGAAAAAGAAGCAAAGTGCAGTTCAGAGTATTGGACGTTATAACCCCCGAAGCGTATGAAGGTATGAATACTTCACAAATAGGGGATATTATTCACGGCAAAATGGCTGAAGCACTTAAGGATATAAGAGGATAAAATTACATAAAAGGCTGTAAAAAACAAATTATAGTTTTATTGGTTTATTTGTAGGGACAGGCGTCCTCGACTGTCTGAAAAACTATTATGTTTTTTACAGCCTCTTTTTAGTGCAAAGCCTACCGTAGCAGCATAAAATTATAATAGGGCTTGACAAATCGGTAGAGATGTGGTAAATTATTCTCGATAAGATAGAGGTGCGATTTGTTATCAGTAGCCGTTTGGTGCTAACTCCGGCAGGAGGAAACAACGGTGAAAGGAACGGTCGCCGAAGGGGAATATCGGCAGGTATTCGACCTGGTAAAGGGGAATAATATCCGTTTTACTGTCGCTTTTGCGGAGAGCTATCGAAAAATTGTTATGTTTTGCGCATATTTTGTATGCGTGATGTGTAATCTGATTTTTTGGTAGCCGAGCAATCGGCTATTTTTTATTGTATTTTGTAATATCAGGGAAAAGGAAAGTGGAAAAATTATGAAAAAACCAATTTTTGAAGGTATGGCAACCGCCATTATTACACCAATTACTGAAAACGGCATTGATTATGATGCATTCGGCAGACTTATTGACTGGCAGATAGCTGAGGGTATTGACGGTCTTGTGGTTTGCGGTACTACGGGCGAGTCCTCTACACTTACTGACGAGGAGCACCGCCAGGCTATTGAGTATGCAGTAAAGAAGGTAAACGGCAGAGTTCCAGTAATCGCAGGAACGGGCTCTAACGATACAGCTTATGCGCTTGACCTTACAAAATTTGCTTGCTCTGTTGGAGTAGACGGTGTTTTGGTAGTAACCCCTTACTACAATAAAGCAACACAAAAGGGTCTTATTAAACTGTTTACAGAGATTGCCGATGTAGCTACTGCTCCTGTAATTCTTTACAATGTGCCGTCAAGAACGGGAGTTAATATAACACCCGAAACGGTTGCAGTATTGGCAGAGCACCCCAATATCAACGCAATTAAGGAAGCAAGCGGAAATATTTCTCAGATAGCTGAGGTTGCGGCTCTGTGTGGGGACAAAATCAATATTTATTCAGGAAATGACGATCAGGTTATCCCGATTATGTCATTAGGCGGTAAGGGCTGTATTTCGGTTCTTTCCAACCTTTTGCCTAAAGAATCGAGCGCAATGTGCAAGAAATTCACAAATGGTGATATAAAGGGCGCTTGTGCTGACCAATTAAAGTATTTACATCTTATAAACGCACTTTTCTGCGAGGTTAATCCTATCCCCGTTAAGGCGGCAATGGCTAAAATGGGCTTCTGTGAGGACTATTTAAGACTGCCCCTTACTCCTATGGAGGATGCTAACAGAGAAAAATTATTTAATGAAATGCGTAATGTAGGAATTAAGATTTGAGGTAACAGTATGATTTGCGATAACCTTTCGGTAAACGAAAAGGGACATCTGACTTTTGCAGGGCTTGATACGGTGGATTTAGCCCAAAAATACGGCACACCGCTTTATCTGATGGACGAAAATAAAATCAGGGAGAATATCCGTACATACAAAAAGGCAATGGCGGAGTATTTCCCCGAAGGCTCTGTGCCGGAATTTGCAAGCAAGGCTTTTTCTGCGAAGGTTATTTACCGCATTGCGGCTCAAGAGGGTATAAATGTAGATTTGGTTTCAGGTGGAGAAATTTATACCGCCACATCGGCAAGCTTTCCAATGGAAAATTCCTTTTTCCACGGCAACAACAAGACGGACAGCGATATAGCCTTTGCAATTGATAAGGGAGTAGGACATTTTGTTTGTGACAGCCTTGACGAGCTTTACGCTATTGACACAATTGCAGGCGAAAAGGGGATAAATCAAAAGGTACTTTTGCGTTTGTCGCCCGGAATTGATCCTCATACCCATAAAAAAATTGCTACGGGCTCGGTTGATTCTAAGTTTGGTTTTCCAATTGAAACAGGCGACGCTGACAGCGCTGTGGGTGCGGTACTAAAGATGCAGAACGTTACCCTTTGCGGATTTCATTGTCACGTTGGCTCACAGATTTTTGAAATAGAGCCGTTTGTTTCTGCGGCTGAAATAATGCTCGGATTCATAGCCGGAATTGAAAAGAAATATAATTACAAGGCAGAACACCTTAATCTGGGCGGCGGCTTAGGAGTAAGGTATCTCGAATCTGACCCCGAAATTGATTACAGCCAAAAGATACGTGAAATAGGCAAAGCTATTGAAAATCAGGCGCAAAAGCTTAATATAACGCTCCCTAAAATCCTTATGGAGCCGGGAAGAAGCCTTGTTGCTAATGCGGGTATGACTCTTTATACCGTCGGCAGTATCAAGGAAATTAAGGGGTATAAAAATTATGTTTCGGTTGACGGCGGTATGGCGGATAACCCACGCTTTACCCTTTATGAAGCACCATATACCGTAGTTAATGCTGACAATATGAATGCGGCTAAGGATTTTGTAGCCGATATTTCCGGCAGATGCTGTGAATCGGGTGATATTATTCAGGAAAACGTATCGCTTGCACGTCCTCAAAGAGGGGATATTCTGGCGGTGCTTACAACAGGTGCGTACAACTATTCTATGGCTTCAAACTATAATCGTTTGCCAAAGCCTCCTGTTGTTATGATTAAGGACGGTAAGGATTATGTTGCGGTAAAAAGAGAAAGCTATGAGGACGTTTGCAGACAGGACATATAATAAATTCGGAATTCGGAATTCGTAATGCGGAATCAAAGGACGGTGCAAAATGGTAAATATAGGCAATGATTGGGACGAAATTTTAAAGGACGAATGGCAAAAGCCGTATTATATAAATTTAAGAGGATTTCTGAAAAGTGAATATTCCTCTAAAACTATTTATCCCAATATGAACGATATTTTTAATGCACTGAAATACACATCTTTTAAGGATACAAAGGTAGTTATTATCGGTCAGGACCCTTATCACGGTATCGGTCAGGCGCACGGACTTTGCTTTTCGGTACAAAAGGGTGTTCCGTTTCCGCCAAGCCTTAGAAATATTTTTAAGGAACTTGAAAGTGATGTGGGCAAGGAAATCCCGTCTCACGGTGAGCTGACTGATTGGGCAAAGCAGGGAGTATTATTGCTCAATGCTGTACTGACCGTTCGAGAAGGTCAGCCTACAAGTCACGCAAAAATGGGTTGGGAAACCTTTACGGATAGAGTAATTTCCGAGCTTAATAAAAAGGAAACCCCCGTAATTTTCCTGCTTTGGGGTGCTTATGCCCAGAAAAAAGCCGAAATTATCACTAATCCTATTCATAAAAAGCTTATGTCGGTGCACCCAAGCCCGTTATCGGCTTCACGTGGTTTTTTCGGTTGCAAGCATTTTTCAAAAACAAATGCCTTACTCGAAAATGCAGGGATGTCACCTATAAATTGGTAAAAGGCTTTGATAAAACTTATAATGTATAAAAAAGCGGAAGAAGTATTTCACTTCTTCCGATTTTGGGTTTTAACAATCATATTTATATGCGTCGCAGACACCTTTAATTACGAATTCCGCATTCCGAATTCCGAATTATCAGTCGTCTTTATCTTTTTTACGTTCAAATAGCTTGAATTCGTCATCGTCGTCCTCGTCCTCAACGGGCAGAACCTCGACCGATATTCGCTCAATTCGTTTTTCGTCTGCTTTTTTAACCGTGAATACAAGATTCATAAAGGTGAAGCTGTCGCCCTCCTCTATCTCGCCTTCGAGCATCGAAGTCACCCAACCACCCATAGTAGCGGTATCCTCGGCACTCTCTTCATCTTCAATGTCAAGGTCGAATTCGTCAAAAAAGTCGTAAATACGCATATCGCCGTCGGCTTCAAAGTGGGTATCGTCTATGCATACAAATTCTCTTTCAATCTCGTCCGATTCGTCGAAAATCTCACCTACGAGCTGTTCGAGCACATCTTCCATAGTAAGAATACCCATAGTGCCGCCGTATTCGTCAAGTACTACCACCATATGAATTTTGGCTTCCTTCATTTTTTCAAGAACGTCAGGCAACGGCATGGTCTTGTGAACATAGGTTACGGGGTCAAGCAATTCACGTATATTTACTCGCTCGTTATCAACATATTCCTTATAGAATTTATTAAGTCTTAATATACCTATAATATTGTCGGGCGTATCCTCGTATACAGGCATACGTGAATAAATGCATTCATTTATCTCTTTGACATTCACTTCATACGGGTCACGTATATCCAAAGCTTCCATATCAACACGTGGGGTTATGATTTCGTATGCTAAAACATCGTCAAAATCCATTGCGTTCTGAAGCAGGTCGCATTGCTCCTCGTCAAGGACACCCTCGTCCTCAACAATGTCAATAATATTTTCAAAATCGTCCTCGGATACAGCATCGCTGTCCGAAACGTTGGATTTCCACATAATAGAGCAAAGCTTTACAAATCCCGTAATCAGCAGGGATAAGGGCTTGAATATCAAAGAAAGTATATAAATCGGAACTGCCGCTATCATACAAAAGACTTCGGGCATTTGCTTGGCTAAAACCTTGGGGATAATCTCACCGAAAGTGAGGACTATCAAGGTCATAACCACAGTTGCTACCCAGGACGGAAGCTCCAAGTCCATTACAATAAGGGTAGCAAGTGAAGAAGATGCAGTATTTGCAAGATTGTTGCCGATAAGAATGGTGCTTAATGTATCTCCACCATAATTGTCAAGCACCTTGCAGGCAAGCATAAGGGCTATGCTGTCCTTATCCTGACGGCGGGACTTCAGCCTTGCAGGGTTTACGCTGGCGTAGGCAATTTCAGTAGCCGAGAAAAAAGCCGAAACGAAAACCAGAAGAATTATAAAAATATAGCTTAAAGCATTACTCATCGCCGTCACCCCCTACGTCCTCTTCGTCGTAGATTTCACCGACAAGCTCCTCAAGAATATCCTCAACCGTAAGTATACCCGCAACCTTACCGTTTTCTCCTCTTACAATCGCCATATTTCTGCGGTGATTGCTAAGCTCGGTTAAGGTTTCGTCAATAGGACTACTTCCGTTTATAAAATAAGGATAGTCTGTAATGCTGGCTAAGATAATGTTATGTTTGGATTTGCTGTAAGCCTTAAGGAATTTCCTTATATTAAGTATTCCTTTAAGGTTACCGTTTCTGTCCACGATTGGAATTCGTGAATGCTTGGAATTTTTAACTATTTCCAATATTTCGGGTGTTTTAAGACTTGTGCTTATCTTTAACACATCGTCCCAAGGCACCATAATGTCTATTGCATTAAGATTGGAAAATTTAAGTGCTGATTTTACAAGCTCACCCTTATCCTCGTCGAATCCGTCCTCTTCCGAGATGTTTTCAACGATTTCTGTAAGCTCATCTTCGGTCATTGTTACCTGATTTTCGGTATGCTTTTTAAATGGGGCAGATACCACCTTTGAAAGCATTGTAAATAAAATAGATAACGGTTTTAAAAGCTTCATCAAACAAAGCAATATTCCCGAAGAAAGTTCCGCAAAGCGTTCATTGCAGGAGTGTGCAAAGCTTTTCGGTAGCATTTCACCGAAAATAAAGATTACTACCGTTGTTACAACCGCCGTAAGACCTACCCATTCGGGACCGAAGGCTTTGGTCGATAAAACCGTAGCTAAGGTTGCGCAGGCGATATTCACAATGTTGTTTCCTATAAGCAGTACCGATAACGCTTCGTCAAAGTTATCGAGTATGTAAAGCACCCTTTTTGCACTTCTTATACCCTTTGAGGCTCTGCTCATCATATGAATTCGGTTTACCGAGGCAAAGGAAATTTCCGTGCCTGAAAAATAAGCGCTGCATAAAATCAGCAGCAGGAAAGCTATAATACTCCCCGCAGGACTGTCGTCCACAGTTACCAACTCCTATTAAATTAAATTTGAATATAAATATCCATTCAAACGTATATTACTATAATTGCAACCATTTGTCAAATATTTTATATATTTTTATAAAAAAATCACCCACAAAAGTATACTTGAATATTTCTTTATAATATGGTAATATAATATTAAATAAACCGTTTGGGAGGTTATTTGTTTGCATTTACAGGAATCGGGCGAAATGTATCTTGAAACCATATACGTTTTATCTCAAAAGTTGGGTAAGGTCAGGTCCTTGGACGTTGCCGAGTATATGGGTTTTTCAAAGCCGAGTGTTTCCCGTGCGGTGGGACTTCTTAAAAACGGTCAATACCTTATAAGCGATAAGGACGGTTTTTTAGAGCTTACCGATATAGGAATAGAAATAGCCCAGAAGATATATGAAAGACATACTTTACTTACAAAGTTTTTGTGCCAGTTAGGGGTTGACAGTGAGACTGCTTCGCAGGACGCCTGCAAAATGGAACACCATATAAGCGAAGAAACCTTTCTTGCTATTAAGAAGTTTACTGAAAAATAATTTGCCGAAGTGTTTTCACTTCGGTTTTTGTTTTTTTAGTGTTTACAAATTTTGTGTGTTGTGTTAGAATAATTATGCTGGATACTTAAATTAGAATAGGGTTATTTTAATTTTTGTTGCAAAGAATAGTTAATAGGTAAAACCATACCCATAGCTGACTTTGCAACAAAGTTTTGATTTAAGTGTCCAGCAACCTTAAATAGCAAAGGGTATGATTTTCGTGCGTAGCCTTTGCGGCTGCGCATTTTTATTTTATTATTTTAAACAGACAGACAAATGTCCGAGTGATTTTATATATTTAATTAAAATTAAAAAAGGGCGGCAGTATAATGACAAACAGTAAGCAATACCGGGTACTGGAAATCTTTTTCAGAGCCTTGCGTGGAGAGGCAATATCCGTTAAAAATTTGAGTAATGAGTATAAAGTATCAACTAAAAGTGTTAGCCGAAGTATAGCGGATTTAAAAGCTTTTTTAGCCGACAATCGTGAGCTTGTCGGAAATACAGAACTCGAATATTCGCACAAAGATAAATGCTATCATCTATATATGGAAGAATTTTTATCTAATAAAGAGCTGTTTGCACTTGTTGAGGTTATGATAGGCGCCAGAGCTTTTTCAAAAGATGAGCTGTTAACGCTTGTAAATAAGCTTAAACGTTTTACTGTAGGTAAAGATAAACAAAAGCTTACTATGCTTATCCGAAAAGAACTTTACCATTATAGAGAAATTAAACACGATTGCATAAGTGTGCAGGAATGTCTTTGGCAGATTATAAATTGCATCACGGAACATCGGGAAATAACAATTGATTATTACCGTATGGACAGAAAATGGGTTGCTCACCGCATAAGACCGGCTTCTGTAATGTTTACGGATTATTATTTTTATGTAATTGCTTTTATGTGTGAAGCAAACACAACAAAGCCTTATTATTTTCGTCTGGATAGAATCAAGAATATAACCGAACACCGAGTAAAATTTATTTCTGAGGATATTCCTGATTTTGACGAAGGATTGCTTAGAAAACGCAGTCTTTTTATGATGCCCGGAAAACTGCGGACTGTAAGGTTTGAGTTTTCGGGCCCGTCAGTACAGGCAGTATTAGACAAATTACCTACTGCCAGAATCATTGAACGTTTGGACGGAAATAAATATCTGATTGAAGCCGAAACCTATGGCGACGGCATAAAAATGTGGATTTTAAGTCAGGGGGTGTGGGTTAAAGTCGTAGAACCTAATGAATTTGTAAAGGAGATAAAAGAGGAAGTCAATAAAGTTATGAAATTGTATAATTAAAGGGGAGTATTGAAATGGATAAAAAAGATAATAAGAAAATTGGGTCAGAATCAGCAGGTACGGTCTTTGGAAATGTAAGTAATGCCGGTACATTATACGGTGAGGATAAATTCGTAACACCCAGAGGTCACGGTTTTGCAGCTGAAAGAGCAAATCATTTATATGATAAAGTTACCGGTAAAAAAGCTGTGCTTGTGGGAGAGGATATTGATCCCGGTACAGGTCATATTATTAAAAACGGTGCTGACAGAAGAGTTAACGGAATCAACATACAGACCAAATACTGCAAGACCGGTGGTAAATGTATATCGGAATGCTTTAAAGACGGAAAGTTCAGATATTTAAATGCTGATGGTTCTCCAATGCAAATCGAAGTGCCCTCAGATAAATACGAGGCTGCACTCAAAGCAATGGAAGACCGTATAAAAAACGGTGAAGTTCCGGGTGTTAAAGATCCTGCCGAGGCCAAAAAAATTGTAAGAAAAGGTCATTTTACATATTTGCAAGCCAAAAATATAGCTAAAGCCGGTACGGTAGAATCAATTATATATGATTCGGTTAACGGTGCAATTATTGCAACCAGTTCATTTGGTATTAGTGCGGCATTAACTTTTGCAACATCTTTGTGGAATGGTGCAGACTATGATGTTGCTCTGAAAACTGCCACTCATTCTGGTTTAAAGGTGGGCGGTACTACTTTTGTTACTGCGGTATTAGCAGGACAATTAACTAAAGCTGGTTTAAATAGTGCTTTAATTGGAAGCTCAGAAGCTATTATTAGGGTTTTGGGTCCAAAAGGCTCAGCTTTAATTGTAAATGCGTTACGTAGCGGTCAAAATATTTACGGTGCTGCGGCTATGAAAAGTGCGGCAAAGCTTTTAAGAGGAAATGTAATTACAAGTGTTGCCAGCGTAGTGGTATTATCGTCAGTAGATGTGACAAATATATTCAGAGGTAGAATTTCAGGAAAACAACTGTTTAAGAATGTTACGGCTACTACCGCTTCGGTAGCCGGAGGAACGGCAGGCTGGTTAGGCGGTGCTGCAATGGGTGCTGCGGCAGGTTCAGCGGTACCTATTATCGGAACTGCAATTGGCGGTTTTGTAGGTGGATTGCTTGGAGCATTTGCAGGCGGAGCTGCTTCCGGAAAGGTAGCAGAAAAAACTCTTGATATATTTATTGAAGACGATGCTGATGCAATGGTACGTATTATAGAGGAAGAATTTAAGAATTTAAGTGAAGAATATTTGTTAACTGCGGATGAAGCCGAAAAAACAGTGAATATATTAAAAGGTAAGCTTGACGGAAAAACCTTAAAGAATATGTTTGCAAGCAGTAACAGAAAAATATTTGCTAATAATTTGCTTATTCCTTGTATTGAAGAAGTGACTAATGCACGTCAGAAAATTACTATGCCGAGTGAGGAAGAATCACAAAAATGTTTGGTTGCTTTATTGGAAGAAATTGCTGAAAAAGTGGAAGATGGCAGTGCAGAAGCTCAAGCTGCAGATGCAGTAAAAACTGACGAATTAATTAGCACACAAGAATATTCAGTAGACGATATTAACTATCGTGCAATGCTTGCTATAATTGTTTATTTTTCCGAATGCGATGGTAATGTATCTGCTGAAGAAAATGAGATAATTATGAATATGGTTTCAGAATTACCGCAAAAAACCGATTCATCTGCCGAAATAATTGATGAAATCTTTTCAATCGATGATTTTACGTTTGACGTGTTATGCGGTTATCTTGAAGCTGTTTCAAAAGAAAAGCTTATAGAATTTAAAGATTTAGTTAATTCGGTTATTGATGCAAGTGATGGCGTTAATCCTGCTGAAGTAGAAGCAAAGACTAAATTTGAAAACTATGTATTAACTCGTTAATAAGTTTTAGCCAATAACAAATTCCCCGACCGTTTAGTCGGGGAATTTTTTTTAAAAAGCATTCTCTATATATTTAAGGCTGTAACCGCTGCCGTTTTTAGGGTGTTCGTCTACCGAAACCAAGGCAACGTCAAAGCGTGGCTGCAAATCACATTCGTATTTTGATAAATAATCTTCGGCAGTAAGGTGAATCCGCTGCTGCTTTTTTGCGTCTACCGCAAATTCAATGGGGACAATACTATCCTTTTTTCGGGTTTTAACCTCAACAAAAATTATGTAATCGCTGTTACTGGCTACTATGTCAATTTCACCGAAACGGCACTGATAATTACGCTTAATGATTACAAAACCCTGCTTTTGAAGGAATCGGGCAACCATTTCTTCGCCCTTTGTGCCGACAATACCTATATTCATTACTTATCACCCAAAAGCTTTTTCAAAAATGACGGGCGGTGAATAGGGGAGACGCCGTATTTTAAAATTAAATCGGTATGCTCCTTTGTGCCGTAGCCCTTGTGCTTTTTGAAATTGTATTCGGGGTATTGTTTATCGTATTCGAGCAGTAATCTGTCACGTGTTACCTTAGCAAGAATGGAAGCCGCCGCAATTGATGCCGATTTAGCGTCACCCTTTATAACCGTTTCACAAGGGATTTTTATACCTTTAGGTACACGGTTGCCGTCAATAAGGGCGTAATCGGCTTTGGTATCAAGCGAATCAATTGCTCTGTTCATTGCAATAAATGTAGCTTCAAGTATGTTGAATTCCTCAATTTCCTCAACCGAGGCGAAAGCAATAGAATATGATAAAGCCTTTTCTTTAATAACATCATAAAGGGCTTCACGCTTTTTCTCACTAAGCTTTTTTGAATCGTTAAGACCTTCAATTTCGCAGTTTTCTGGCAAAATTACCGCCGCCGCACAAACCGGACCTGCTAATGGGCCTCTGCCAGCCTCGTCAACACCGCATACGAATTTGTATCCGTTGGCTTTGGCCGCCCTTTCGATTTCTAAATCAGGCATTTTTATCCGCCCTTTCAAGTGAAATATAACCGATTTTGCAGTTGCGGTATTCTTCGAGCAGCATATTTGCCGCCCTTTCGGTGTCGGTTTCTCCGCCCCTTATCACCATACCACGTTTTTTGCCTACCTGACAGAGTAAATCGTAGCTGTCACAATCAAAGCAGAGCTCGCCGTAGCGACCTATAAGAAGCTCTCTGTAATCATCACTTAAAATTTCAAGAAGTCGCATTGCAAGAAGTTCGGTATCCAAAATTCTGTCCTTAACAGCACCCGTAAAAGCAAGCCTTTCGCCTACCGTCTGGTCTTCAAACTTAGGCCACAAAACACCGGGAGTGTCCAAAAGCTCCAATTGCTTATCTATAGTAAACCATTGGTTACCACGTGTAACACCCGGGCGGTTTTCAACCTTTGCCTTTGTGTTACCTGCAATTCGGTTTATAAATGAGGATTTTCCTACATTGGGAATACCTACTACCATTACACGAAGTGGTTTTCCGACCATACCTTTTTTGGCATAGCTTTCGAGCTTGTCCGCAAGGGCGGTTTTTACGGTATCCTTAAATGTATTAAGACCTTTTCCTGATTTACAGTCTACGGCAATTGCAAATATGTTCTGAGATTTATAATATCGTATCCATTCCTCTGTAACGGCTTTGTCAGCCATATCACATTTGTTAAGCAGAATGATATGTGGTTTGTTTCCAATTAGCTCTTTTAATTCGGGGTTGCGGCTCGACATTGGGATTCTTGCGTCAACCACCTCTGCCACAGCATCAATAAGGGGTAAAATTTCCTTTATTTTACGCCTTGTTTTCGCCATGTGCCCGGGGAACCACTGAATACTTTGTGCGTTATCACTCATTTGTTGTCAAGCCTTCCTATTTTGTTAAAGGGGTAAATTCTGAAAACTGCGTGACCCAAAACATAGCGTGTATCAATCATTCCATTGTCACCTATCTGGGAATAACGGCTGTCAAGCGATTCAGCACGGTTATCACCCAACACAAAAATACAACCCTGCGGCACTTCGACGGGGAATTCAACATCAGCACGGTTAAAAGTTGGGGTCTTAGTGTAGTCCTCTTTTAGCGGCTGACCGTCAACATAAACTACACCAGTATCAAAATCTATGTTCACTAATTGACCCTCGGTAGCAATTACACGCTTTATTATCGGTCCCTGACTTACCTTTTGCGCTTCAACCGAATTTTCAGCATTTCGGGAAATTACTACAATATCTCCCTGCTTTGGAGTGTAGAAAAGGTTGGTTATAATTACCTTGTCGGCATTTCTGCCTAAAGCATCGCCACCGTAAAGGGTATCGAGCATAGAATCACCGTCAATAGTGGCAACCCTGAAAATAAAGCAGAAAATAATTACAACGGCAATAACGGCGGTGGAAATAATGTCAAGCCACTCAATTGCCTCTTTATTGAAACCACGCTTTTCTCTGACAACCTCTTCATCATCTTCGAGTTCAACAAAGGCTTCGTCTATAAGAAAACCGTCTTTTTCTTTGGTGTTATCACGGTTAAAATTAAAATCCATAAAAACCTCGACCTAAAATTATTTTAAAAACATAAGGGGAGACCGGCTTTTTTGCCATGTCCCCCCTCTGCTTAAATTCGATAGATTAGATAAGCTCTTTAACCTTAGCAGCCTTACCAACTCTGTCACGCAGATAGTAAAGCTTAGCTCTGCGAACACGTCCCTTGCGAACAAGCTCAACCTTAGCAACTGAGGGTGAGTGAACGGGGAATACACGCTCTACACCTACACCGTAGGATACACGGCGAACGGTGAAGGTCTCGGAAATACCGCTGTTGTTCTTAGCAATAACAGTACCCTCGAATACCTGAATTCTCTCCTTCTCGCCTTCCTTAATTCTTACGTGTACCTTTACGGTGCTACCGATAAGAATCTCAGGAACGTCGCTTTTTAAACAGCTTTGGGTTAATTCCTTAATTACGTCCATCTTTTTTCCTCCTTAATCTTTCACCAGACGTTCTTAACATAAATGCCAGAGGACCATCCGCTTCAATGTCGAATTTTTCGGCAATGAACCCACTCGTAAGGACCCGAGTGTCTCAAATGCTCAAATATTTTATCACAACACATATTAAATGTCAAGCATTTTTTATCCGTTTAACAAAACAATCCTTTATTCCACCGTCACCGACTTGGCAAGGTTGCGGGGTTTATCTATGTCGCACCCTTTATAAAGGGCGGTGTAATAGGCTAAAAGCTGAAAAGGGATTACTTCTGTAAGCGGTGTTAAAAGACTTTCGGTTTCGGGGAACGTGATTATTTCATTAGCAGGAATATCTTGAATATTTTTATCGGCACAAGCAATAATAAATCCTCCTCTGGCGGAGACTTCCTTTATATTGCTTATAGTCTTATTAAGCATTTTTTCGTTTCCGCAAAGCGCTATTACGGGTGTGCCTTCCTCGATAAGGGAAATCGTGCCGTGCTTTAATTCTCCCGCAGGATAGCTTTCGGCGTGAATATAGGATATTTCCTTTAGCTTTAAAGCAGCTTCAAGGCTTACGGCATAATCGGTGTTTCTGCCAATAAAAAATACTGAATCGGCTTCTTTAAGTCCTTGTGCAATAGACTTTATATTATCGGTGTTTTCAAGAATTGTTTCAATTTTTTGCGGAATTTCTGCAAGAGCGGTTAAGATTTTTTCTATGCGCTCGTCCGATATGGTATTAAGCCTTTTTGCCCAGAGAACAGCTAAAATATATATTACGGCTAACTGGGTTAGATAGCCCTTTGTAGTAGCTACGGCGACTTCGGTGCCGGCAAGGGTGTAAATCACATCATCGGTTATTCGGCTTAAAGTGCTTTCCTTTACGTTAACAATAGATAAGGTGTGGCTCGATTTAAGCTTGGCTTCGGTTGTGGCAGAAATGGTGTCAGCCGTCTCGCCCGACTGGCTGATGGCAATTGTCAGGGTTTTAGCATCGGTTATAGGCTTTTTATATCGGTATTCCGATGCAAAATCCACGCTTACTCTTTTGCATAACAGCTCCTCAAATATATATTTCGCCGCAAGACCTACGTGATAAGCCGAGCCACAAGCGACAATATCTATACGGTCGAATTTTTTTATATCTAAAGAAAGTGTATCAATATAAATTTCACCATTCTTTATATGACTTTTAAGCAGATTATTCAAAATACGTGGCTGTTCGTATATTTCCTTTAACATAAAATGAGGGAAATCTCCCTTTTGTACTGTTTCGTCATCGGGTTCTATAATAGTGATTTTGGGGGTTATCTCAGCCGAATCGGAATCATATAATGTTACGGAATCGTTTGTTATAAACGCAACCTCGCCGTCGTTCAAGTAAATTACCCTGTCGGTTTTGGTTTTTATTGCCGAAATATCGGAGGCAATATAGTTTTCCTGCTTTCCAAGACCTATTATAAGCGGACTGGAGCTTTTTGCGGCTATGAGTGTATCGGGAAAATCGGCACAAAGCAGTCCTATGGCGTAAGAGCCTTTAAGCTGACTCAGGGTATTAAAAACCGCACTTTTAAGGTCGCTTTTATAGTGCTTTTGCAAAAGACAAGGAATTACCTCGGTGTCGGTTTCGCTGTGAAAAGTAAAGCCGTCAGACAGTAAATCTTCCTTTAATTCGGCATAGTTTTCTATTATTCCGTTATGAACTACGGCAAATTTTTGGTTTTCGCTTAAATGCGGGTGGGCGTTTTCAGTCGTCGCACTGCCGTGTGTAGCCCAGCGTGTATGACCGATACCGTTTGCGCCGTAAATACCGTCGGTTTTAAGATTCTCGATTCTATGCGTGGTTTTTACGGTATTAAAGCCGCTGTCACTTAAAACCGTTATTCCTGCCGAATCGTATCCTCGGTATTCTAAAAGCTTTAAACCGTCGGTTAAAAAATTCACGGCATTGCTTGTTCCTATAAAGCCTACTATTCCACACATAATTGAGTCTCCTTTAAAAAATGCTTGACAAAGTGTTTTTTGGGTGTTATACTATCTTATAATTTGAAATGCGTTGAAGGAATTATTTTTTATATTCGTTTCGTTCAGAGAGTCGGTGTCTGGTGCAAACCGATCGGGCGGTATAAATTTAAGTCTCATTCCGGAGCAGAACGGCTGAACATTAAAGTAAGCTGTTACGGCAGGCACCGTTATCACAGCCGGGGGCTTGTTAGAGCCTGCAGAGTGACCGTTAGTTTAAAATACGGTAATCAGGGTGGTACCACGGATAGATTATTCGTCCCTGAGATTGCATTTTTGCAGTCTCGGGGATTTTTTGTTTTCCGAGACAAACTTTAAGAAAGAGATGATAAGAAAATGAAAATCAGAATTGCAGACAGAACTTTGTGCCGAGAGGAAAACACCTTTACTTTTAAAGAAAAGATTGAAATTGCACGTCAGCTCCAAAGGCTGAATGTAGATGCTATTGAACTGCCTTTAATAGAAAACGTTAAGGCGGATACATTGCTTATAAGAACACTTTCTTCATTTGTTAAGGAAAGCTGTGTATCGGTTGCAGTAGGAATGACCAAAGAGGGTGTTGAAAATGCGGCAGCAGCACTTTCGGGAACAAGAAAACCCAGACTTCGTATAGAACTGCCCGTTTCTACTGTTGGAATGGAATACACTTGCCACAAAAAGGCAGACAAAATGATTATTCTTATAGGTGAGCTTGTAGCCCTTGCAAAGACTAAAATTGATGATGTGGAATTCTGCGCATTAGATGCCGCAAGAGCTGAAAGTGAAGTTTTGCGTGAAATGATAGATACCGCAATTAAAGCAGGTGCTACTACTGTGACTGTTTGCGATTCCTCAGCAGAAATGATGCCTGACGCTTTTGGTGAATTTGTAAAGGAAATTGTCGATTCTGTAGATACTGAAAAGGTGTCCGTAGGTGTAATGGGCGTTGATAAAAATGGTCTTTCGGCGGCAAATGCAGTAATGGCTGTAAAGAATGGCGTAACCACCGTTAAAACTGATGTTGCAGGTGGCGGAATACCCCTTTCCACAATGATTTCTATTCTTAAAAACTGCGGCGGAAAGAATGATTTGCAGTCGGATATAAATTATACCCAGACAGTAAGAATTATAAATCAGATTGAGCGTATTATAGGAAACGCAAAAAATGAAAAGAATGCCGTAACGCTCGCTTCCGGTAACGAGGGTGAAATTACCCTTAACGCAGGTGATGACAGTCAAACGGTTATTGCCGCTGTTATGAAGTTAGGATACGATTTGACCGAAGAGGATTCAGCTAAGGTTTACGAGGAATTTTTGCGTGTAGCAACTAAGAAAAATGTAGGTACAAAGGAGCTTGACGCTATTGTTGCATCGGTTGCTTTGCAGGTGCCGCCCACATATAAGCTTGTAAGCTATGTTATAAATAACGGTAATATTATTTCCGCTTCTGCCCAGATTACACTGGAAAAAGACGGTAATAATGTTCAGGGCGTTTGCATTGGAGACGGTCCTATTGATGCCGCTTTCAAGAGCATTGAGCAGATTATCGGATTCCACTACGAGCTGGACGATTTCCAGATTCAGTCCGTAACCGAGGGTAAAGAGGCTGTAGGCTCTGCAGTAGTAAAGCTTCGTTTTGACGGTAAGCTTTATTCGGGTAACGGAATTTCTACCGATATTATCGGTGCGGCAATAAAGGCGTACTTAGGCGCTGTAAACAAGATTGTCTACGAGGAGGCTAACTGAAATGAAACTGTCATTTTCAACAAAAGGCTGGCATAACAATACTTTCGATGAATTTTGCGATATAGCAAATGAGCTTAAATTCAAAGGTATTGAGCTTCATAATATTCACAACCGCCTTTTTACCGATAAGGACGGTGCTTTTCACGACCATACGGCAGGAGCTACCGTAAGAAAGCTTTATGAAAAGAAGTTGAGCCTTCCGTGTATTGATACTATCTGTAACCCTGCCGATAAGGCGGCTCAAGCTGAAAGTCTGGAGGAAATTACCGCTTGTATAAACATTGCGGCTAATTTGCGTATACCTAATGTGCGAATCCGTGCCGTGGGTGACGGTCAAACGACCGAAATCAGTAACACTATGGCAGAGGTTATAGAAAAGGTACTGCCTTTAGCAGAAGAAAAGAATATTACTCTGCTTATAGAAACCTGCGGTGTTTATGCCGATACCGCCGCTTTGCGTGATTTGTTAGAGCGTTTCGCTTGCGATAATCTGGCGGCACTCTGGGATATGTATGCTACCTATTTTGCAGGTAATGAAGACCCTGACACCACAATAAAGAATCTGGGTAACTATGTAAAGCACGTGCATATCAAGGATGCTAAGAAAACAGAATACGGTACTGAATTCTGCCTTATGGGTGAGGGTGAAATGCCGATTGGTGAAATGATGGCGGCGCTTCGTAGTGTGAACTATGACGGATTTGTGTCGCTCGAATGGGATCCTGCCTGGTGTGAGGAGCTTGACGATATGGAGATTATTTTCTCCCAGTTTGTAAACTTTATGCGTCAGTTCGGTGATACCTCTAAAAATGTATCGGCACTTTATTATAACCGTGCGCATACGGGTAAATATGTATGGGAAAAGGATAGGCTTATTGAAGCTACCTTCTCTGATGTTTTAGACCGTATGGTTGAAGAATTCCCCGACCAGTATGCCTTTAAATATACAACACTCGATTATACAAGAACTTATAGCGAGTTCCGTGACGATGTCGATAATTTTGCACGTACCCTTATATCTTTAGGCGTAAAGGCAGGCTCTCACGTTGCTGTCTGGGCTTCTAATGTGCCGCAGTGGTATATAGCTTTCTGGGCAACCGTAAAGCTGGGAGCGGTTCTTGTAACGGTTAATACCGCATATAAAATTCACGAAATCGAGTATCTTCTCAAACAGTCGGATACCCATACCCTTATTATGACCGAGGGCGGAAAGGACTGCAATTACGGCGAGGTTATAGCCGAGCTGTGCCCCGAGCTTGAAAATACAAAACCCGGCTCACCCTTGCACGCAAAAAGACTTCCTTTCCTGCGTAACGTAATAACCGTAGGCTATAAAATGAAGGGTTGCCTTACCTGGAGCAAGGCATTAGAGCGTGCCGCACGTGTGCCCGTAAGTGAGGTTTACCGTATGGCGGCTATGGTTGATAAGGACGATGTATGTAATATGCAGTATACTTCGGGTACAACAGGCTTCCCGAAGGGTGTAATGCTTACGCACTATAATGTTGTAAATAACGGTAAATATATAGGTGACCATATGGAGCTGTCCACTGCAGACAGAATGATGATTCAGGTGCCTATGTTCCATTGCTTCGGAATGGTGCTTTCTATGACAGCGTCTATGACCCACGGTGCTACAATGTGTCCTCTGCCTTATTTCTCACCTAAATCGGCTCTGGCTTGCATAAACAGTGAGAGAATTACCACCTTTAACGGTGTGCCTACAATGTTTATTGCAATGATGAACCACCCCGATTTCAAAAAGACCGATTTTTCACATATACGTGTAGGAATTATGGCAGGTGCTAACTGTCCTGCCGACCTTATGAAGCAGGCAACACAGCCCGATGTTATGAATATGACCGAAATCGTATCGGTTTACGGTCAGACCGAGGCAAGCCCCGGTTGCACTATGAGTAGCTACTATGATTCACTTACCGTTCGTACCGAAACGGTAGGCTCGGCTTTTGCTAATGTTGAGTGTAAAATAGTTGACCCCGAAACGGGAGAGGATTGCCCTAACGGTGTAAACGGTGAATTTGTAGCACGTGGATATAATATCATGAAGGGCTACTACAAAATGCCTAAAGCTACGGCTGAAGCTATTGACGAAAACGGCTGGCTGCACACAGGTGACCTTGCTTGCAAGGACGATGACGGTAATTACCGTATTACGGGCAGACTTAAGGATATGATTATCCGTGGCGGAGAAAACATTTATCCTAAGGAAATCGAAGAATTTATCTATACCTGCGACAAGGTAAAGGATGTTCAGGTTATCGGTGTTCCCGACGAGCAATACGGTGAGGAAATTATGGCCTGCATTATCCTTAAAAAGGGTGAGAGTATGACCGAAGAGGAAATGAAGAAGTATATCGCTGACCATATGGCTCGCCATAAGGTGCCGAGATATATTGACTTTGTGGACTCCTTCCCGATGAATGCGGCAGGCAAGATTCTTAAATATAAAATGCGTGAAGCCGCCGCCGAAAAGTTAGGACTGAATAAAAAATAATGATTAACGGAATATATACAATTGATTCCCATTGCCATATATATCCTGAAAAAATCGCAAGCAAAGCGGTTGCAGGGACGGATAATTTCTATGGTGGAAAATCGGTAGGCAAAGGCACGGTTGAAGATTTAATAAGTAGCGGCACAAAGGCCGGTATTGATAAATTTATCGTTCAGTCGGTTGCAACTACACCGAAACAAGTAGCAAGTATAAATAATTTTATTGCAGCCGAGGTTGAAAATCACCCCGATTTACTTGTTGGACTTGGTACTTTGCACCCCGAAAGTGAGGATATAAAGGGCGACGTTGAGCATCTTTTGTCACTGGGACTTAAAGGTGTTAAAATGCACCCCGATATTCAGGCGTTTAAAATTGATGACTACCGATGCTTAAAAATATACGAACTGTGCGAGGAAAATAATCTTCCGCTGTTACTCCATACGGGGGATAACCGCTATGATTATTCCAACCCGAACAGACTTCTGCCCATACTCGAAATTTACAAGAATATGACCGTAATCGGGGCGCATTTAGGCGGCTGGTCTATCTGGGAGGAAGCGTGCGAGGCTTATAAAGGTATACCAAATTTTTACGTTGACTGCTCCTCGAGCTTTAACTATATAAAGCCGGAAACGGCACGAAGTATTATCCGCCGTTACGGGGCGGACAGGGTGCTTTTTGCAACCGATTATCCTATGTGGGATTACAAGACCGAAATTGATTATTTTTTATCTCTCGGACTTGACGAAAACGAAATTCGTAGTATACTAAATATGAATGCTAAAAAAGTTTTTAATTTGGAGTGAATGTGATGAGTGATTATAAAATAGAAACCAAATGCGTGCAAAGCGGTTATACTCCCGGAAATGGTGAACCCCGTGAAATCCCGATAATTCAGAGTACTACCTTTAAGTATGCTACAAGTGAGGAAATGGGAAAACTCTTTGATCTGGAGGCTTCGGGCTATTTCTACACACGCTTGCAGAACCCGACAAATGACCACGTTGCGGCAAAAATCTGCGATATGGAGGGTGGTACTGCCGCAATGCTGACTTCATCGGGTCAGGCGGCGTCCTTCTATTCGGTGTTTAATATTGCGTCGGCGGGCGACCATGTTGTATGCTCCTCTGCAATTTACGGCGGCACATATAACCTTTTTGCCGTTACTATGAAGCGTATGGGCATTGATTTTACCTTTGTAGCTCCCGATTGCTCGGACGAGGAATTAGAGGCGGCTTTCAAGGATAACACCAAGGCGGTTTTCGGTGAGACTATCGCTAACCCCGCACTGGTTGTGCTCGATATTGAGCGTTTTGCAAATGCGGCACACGCACACGGAGTACCGCTTATTATTGATAACACCTTTGCTACCCCCGTTAATTGCCGTCCCTTTGTGTGGGGAGCTGATATTGTAACCCAT
>JAZQHX010000338.1:0-2190 GCA_045540835.1 Acutalibacteraceae bacterium
CTTGGCCTCCGACTTCTGCTTTTCTGCCAAATCAAACATTTCTTTAGCCTCTTTGCGTGTAAAAGCCAACGGCTTTTCGCAAATAACGTTCACTTTATACTTTAAAGCGGTCATAACCAACGGATAATGCGACATATTGCCTGAACATACAGAGACAACATCTAATTCGTGGCTTTTTAGCATTTCCTCAGCATCGCCGTAAAAATTCGGAATATCAAACTCCTCTGCTGTCTTTTTTGCAGCATCCAAATTTATATCACAAACCGCCACAACATCATAATATTCATTAAATCTTAAATAAGCAGGAATATGAGCGCTTCGTGCTATCATACCACAGCTTATAACGCCAACCTTAATCTTCTTCATAATAATCCTTCTTTTCTATAGTTAATCTTTGGAATTCTTCGGGAGCATCGCCTAAATGCGGAATCTCCATAAGCTCTCCACCTCTGAGAGCAGACTCATGAGCTATAAGTCCGGGAATCATAAGCTTAGCAGCCTCCCATGCATTGTTAGGAGGAAGCTTATTCTCAACAACCGCTCTTACAAAATCGTCAACCAAAAATGGATGTGAATTAAAGTGCGAATACGCAGGAACATTTCTGAAAGACTTAGGAAGTCGGCTTCTGTCGTGAATCTTTGCAAAGCCTTCAATCGTAGGAATACTTACAGGTGACTGGTCATCAACCCATTCTAAATCCTTATACTTTGTGCTGTTGTACTTCTCTGTTTTACCGTTTTTCCAATCGAGATATGCTTCGGGCATGAGTAGGTCGGAAACATATTCCATATGCATCGGGTGCTCTACACCGTCACGGTCTGTAAAGGGTGCAGTCTGGAACAAGTGCTGGTCGGCAATACAGTCATAAGAACCGTTTTCACCATAAAAGCAGGTAATGTATGTAGAAGGCTTATTGATACCAACTCTGCGGAATTCGTTTATACGAACAACGCTACTGTCAGACATCTGGAAAATAGCGGTTTCATTACTGAAAGGATTCTGGAAGTTATTCTTCTCCTCACCGAAAATATCATCGGGGAAATCGTCACGAAGTCCAAAGCAGGAAACCTTAACGGGGTAAGAATCAAGGGCAGGAAGTACCATTGAAAGTGAATGTGTAGGATAGAACATTGGAGGAATTCCTGCCACACGTTTCCACTGCGGTCCGTTAGACAAGAAAGCCTCGGTCATTTCACGAATATCGTGGTAATACTGTGCTTCTGCATAAACAAACTTACCGAATGCACCCTCTTTATACTTTTCACGGCAGTAAATAGCAGCAGGATAGTAATAGCAGGTCTCACCCATCATATAAACGAGCTTTGTTTCCTCAACAAGTCTTACAATTTCCTGCACTTCATCAATAGTACAGCCTATCGGTACTGCGCTGTATACGTGCTTGCCTGCCTTTAAAGCCTTTATAACCATAGGACCGTGCAGGTGACGCTGTGTAAAAATACCGATTGTGTTAAGGTCAGTTGCCTTTTCTAACATATCGTCATAGGATTCAAATACTCTGAAATCAGGGTAAGTTTCCTTAATTTCCTTACGGATTTCGGGATTAAGCTCTGCAACCGCAATTTCATCAACATCGGGGTGCTTATTAAAAAGATTAACGAAATCCTTGCAAAAGTCACCGTAACCAACAAAACCAATTCTAACCTTCATTTTTCAATTCGTCCTTTCAAGCATATATGAAAAATTATTTAATAAAATCCATTGTCTGTTCGTCAGGCTTGGTAGCTCTGTACTCAAGTCCTATGTATCTTGAATAATCCGTAGAATCAATTGCCCCTATTACATTGGGATAATTTATTTCTCCTGTTCCGGGCTCGTGTCTTCCCGGAGCATCAGCAACGTGGAAGTGACCGATTAAATCTATATTCTCATTTATAGAGTTTATAAGATTTCCACGCATCAATTGCTCGTGATAAATATCAAACAACAGCTTAATATTCGGGCTGTTAACCTCTTTCAAAATTTCAAAAACTTCCTTGCTTCTCGGTAAGAAATAATTCTTACGGTCAAAGTCATTGAGTGGCTCAACAAGCAGTGTAATACCGTTTTCCTCTGCTATTGGTTTAACATAATTCAAGCAATCAATTATATTTTGTATCTGCTCGTCATACGAGGTATCAAGAGTTTCGCCAATAAGCACTATCATACCACCGGCATTAAGCTTTTTGTAT
>JAZQHX010000339.1:0-6788 GCA_045540835.1 Acutalibacteraceae bacterium
ATTCGAGAATGTACCCTTCCCTTTCAGGACTTAAATGTTATGCCGAGACTAATGACATTGATATGCCGATATTCCTTTGCGAATACTCCCACGCAATGGGTATAGGTCCCGGAGATGTTTATGAATACAACGAGCTTTTTGATAGCTATGATAAGCTCATTGGCGGCTGTATATGGGAGTGGGCAGACCATGTCGTAACAGAAAACGGTGTTCAGAAATACGGCGGCGATTTTGAAGGCGAGCTTACGCATGACGGCAACTTCTGTTGTGACGGTCTTGTATTTGCAGACCGCTCAATCAAATCGGGTACATTAGAAGCCAAAGCTGCATATCAGCCTATGAGAACAAGCTTTGAAGACGGAGTTTTATCGGTTTACAACCGTCTTGATTTTACAAATCTTAATGAATATGACTTTACATATTCTATTGAGGCTGACGGTGAAACCATAAAAGCCGAGCATATAAATATCGACCTTGAACCCCACAATACTGCTGAAATTAAAATTGATGTTGATAATTATCTGATAAGCTGTAAATATGGTGCATTCCTTAACTGCTGTCTTACCAAGAACGGCAAAACATACGCTGTAACACAACATACACTTCCTTGCATTATAGTAAAAGATGATGTTGCAGAGCTTATACCTCTTACTGAGGATTACAGTAACATCTATGCTAAGGGTGAGAATTTCTCCTATACCATTTCCAAAAATTACGGAACGTTTTCGAGCATTGTTATCGACGGTGAAGAACAGCTTGCAGACCGTCCTAAGGTATCAGCTTACAGAGCCACAACCGATAACGAGCGAAATGTCCGCAGATTCTGGGCAAATGATAATATCTGGGAAGGTGAAAACCTGAATCACGGATTCAACAAGACTTATGATACCGTAATTGAAAACGGAATTATTAAGATTACTGCATCGGCTGCAGGTGTATCACGTATCCCCTTCTTCAGATATACAGTAAAAATCAAAATTTACACAGACGGTAAGATTGATTTTATACTTGACGGTAATATTCACGAGAATACATACTGGTTACCCCGTCTTGGTTTTGAATTTACTCTGCCTGAAAGCTCAGCTGAGTTCAACTATTTTGCAAAAGGACCGATTGAAAGCTACTGCGATATGTGCCACTGGGCAACCGTAGGTCTTTACAGCAGTACTGCTGATAAGGAATACGTAGATTACGTAAGACCTCAGGAGCACGGCAACCACAACGAAGCCAAAATGCTTAAGATTGGTAAGCTTGAATTCACAACAGACAGTAAGTTTGAATTTAATGTATCGAAGTATGAAATTAACGCACTTGACAAAGCTCAGCACACCGACGAGCTTGTAAGTGACGGTAAGATTCACCTTAGAATTGACTATAAAAATTCGGGTATTGGCTCAGGCTCCTGCGGACCGCTTACCGAAGAACCTTACAGACTTAGTGAAAAGAAAATCAATTTTGCTTTCTCGGTAAAGCCTGCACTTTAATTTAAAGCAATATAAAATTAACAGAGCAAAAGTTTAAGGATTATTCCTGTACTTTTGCTCTGTTTTACTTTAATCACTTGCTTCAAGCTTACTACTGTTATACCTTTTGGGTGATACACCTATATAGTTTTTAAAGACATTAGAAAAATAATAGGTATTTTCAAAACCGCAGATTTGTGAAATTTCACAGACAGTAAAATTATTGGTTTCAAGTAGCTCGCAAGCCCGTTTAATTTTAAGACTGTTAATATATTTAACGGGTGGCATACCGTATTTTTCGGTAAAAAGCTTTTTAAAATAAGAATACGAAAGCCCCGACAATTCCACTAACTTCTCGTAATCAAATTTATAATCACAATAGTGATTAAACATATATTCCTCACTTGCCGTTAAATAGCTAAATCTCTTTGTGCTGTTATATAGCGATTGATTTTTCTTTATAAGTTCAGCAATATTATAGGTATACCTCATTGACTTATAATAATATCCGTCTTTTTTTGAAACCCATACTCGGAAAAGCTTTTCAAAAATACCCATTATTTCTGCTGATTTTAAAGAAAGCTTTATAGGATAATCGGGCATTGCATCATCTGTATCAAAATAAATGTTATAAAGCTTTACGGGTTTATTTATAAAAATTGTGTAATCATCATTTTCTATACCTTTAGGCAAATAAAGCATAGTATTAGGTGACATTTCGTAATTAACCCCGTCAAAAGTCACTATGCTCTCACCCTCTATATAATACATAAGCTCATAGGTAGGCAGTTTTCCTTTGTATTTTGCAAGATGCTTAGGTTTATAATAAATAACATTGCTGATTTTACTTATATTAAATATCTCGTTTTCAAAAAGCATTTTACCACATCTTTTAATTATTTTAGATTCATTATAAGATACCGTTTTAGTAATTTCAAGAAAAAGTGTTGTATTTTATAAATAAATTTAAAAAATATTTGAAATTTTGCAATAATTAAAGTCAAAAATTATAAAAAAGACATAAATTCTATTTACCTTTTATATTTAACAATTTATAATTAGAAAAAATGCTTGGAGGAATTGATATGAATTTTTGGTTAGGCTGTAACTATTGGGCTTCTAATGCCGGTACAGATATGTGGATTAAATTTGACGAAAAGGCAATACGTGACGATCTCGAAATTCTGACCGCAAACGGTGTAGAATATATGCGTGTTTTCCCTAACTGGCGTGATTTTCAGCCGGTCAAAGTTCTGCGTAACTGGGCAAATACATTTGAAGAGTATGTTATGAATGATGACTCCGCACCCACAAATCCCTATTATATTGATGAAACGATGATTGAACGATTCAGGGTTTTCTGCGATATTTGCAAGGAATACAATGTAAAACTGATTGTTGGAATTGTTACGGGTTGGATGAGTGGTACAATGCTTGTTCCCCCTGCCCTTAACGGCAAAGACCTATTTTGCAATCCGTCAGCACTTTTGTTTGAGCAAAGATTTATCAAAGGCTTTGTCGAGGGTGTAAAAGACAAAGATAATATTATTGCATGGGATTTAGGAAACGAGTGTAACTGTTTAGGTGACATTCGTGATTCGCAAGACCATACCAAATGTGATGTCAGCAGTAGTTGGACATACCTAATTTCCAATGCTATCCGTTCGGCTGATAATACACGCCCCGTAGCATCGGGAATGGCAAGTCTGTCGCCCGAAAGAGCAAAAGCAATCTGGAATTTGCAAGAACACGGAGAATGCATTGACATACTCACAACCCACCCCTATACCTATTTCCATCCGAATTGCTCAAACGATTATTATACTTCAATCCGTTCTACTTTGCACGCAACGGCAGAAACCAGGTACTATTCCGACATTTCTGGTAAACCCTGCTTTGTTGAGGAAATCGGAACGCTTGGTAATTCACTTTGCTCAGATAAAGTATCGGGCGACTTTATGAAGGTTAATCTTTATTCTAACTGGGCAAACGATAATATGGGACTTTTATGGTGGTGTGCTAATGAGCAAAACGAGCTTACAAACGTACCGTATAGTTGGGGTATGCTTGAAGTCGAGCTCGGTATGATTGACCGCAACCGAAAACCGAAAACCTACCTTAAGGAAATGAAGTATTTTTCCGAATTCTTAAAATCGCTTGATTTTGAATTACCGAAGCCTAAATATGATGCGGCTTGTATTGTACCTCGTGGTTATGCTCCTTGGGATTCATTCGGTGTTGCCTTTGCAAGCTATATCTTAGCAAAACAGGCACATCTTAATATTAAATTCTGTTTCAGTGATGACGAATTACCCGAAGCTGACACCTATATACTCCCCTCTATGCGTCATTACAGAACTCTTAAATTCTATAATCTTAAAGAAAAGGTTAAAAACGGAGCCACGCTTTATATTTCGAGTAACGGTGCATTTATTCAGGATTTATCAGGCTTTGCAGGAATCGAAATTCGCGATAGCGCTGCTTCCCATAAGAAGGTTGAATTTAATTTTAAAGGCAAATCGTTCTCAATTTCGACCGACCGTATCTATAAAACAAAAGCCCTTACAGCCGAAGTTTTAGCAACCGATACCGACGGTAATCCTGTTATCACCCGTAACCAATACGGCAAGGGTACTGTATGCTATGTAAACGTACCGCTTGAAAGCTCAAAAATCAGCGGATTTGACAATTATTCGGACGACTCATATCTCATATATGACGAGCTTTTAAAAGGCGCTAAAAAGGATAATGTTGTATTTACCGACAACCAGAATCTTTGTATAACACATCACTTCGATAATGATATTTGCTACTGTGTAATTATAAACCATTCCGAAACAGAACAGCAAATTGATATGAAAATATCTGAAAATTACGAATTTGTTAAGGCTTATAAAGGCAACTGTGAAACCATCAAGCCATTTGATGCATGCGTACTTAAATTCAAAAAGAAATAAAAGTTTCACCTTGTGTCTATTAAGGCACAAGGTGATTTTTTATAAAATTCCTTCAGCAATATCTTTGGTAGTACAATATGTAAGATTTTTGTTTCTGCGAAGTAGAGTTGCAGGAATCTGACCTTGCTCGGGTTCATTTAATGCGTGTTTAAAAGGTCCGTTTTGCCAAGGTCGGTTAAGGGCAATATAAATTTTACGGGAATTTATAATTTGTTTCATACCAATTGTTATGCACCACTCAGGCATACCTCGCAAATCTCCCCGCTTATAACCGTAGGCATTTATAGTTTTGGTTTCACGTGATATAGGCAATACCCTTGTTCCCAAATCAGCAAATTCATCAGGTGTCATAGTGTCATCACTTTCTAAAGCTTCATTAAAAGCAATATGACCATTGATGCCAAGACCTCCTAAGCATAAATCTACTCCACCCAATGCCTCTATCATTTTGTCGTATTCCTGTGCTTTACCCGGGTGCGGAAAATGCCGCTGATTTTCAGGCATTACAAGCTCGGGGTTAATTAAATCATAGAATTCACGCTTCATTCTGCCGTGAAAGCTCATAATATTATCGTATGGTAATTCCTCTGTCTGACTAATCATATATTCGTCCATATTAAAAAAATGTACATTTTTAAGCGAAATCTTTAATCGGTTTACCATATCTGCCAGAATAGGATACTGCTGTGTAGGGCCTACGGGCACTATCATAACTGTCTTTTCGTTTCTTTCGTTGTGGTATATAATTTCTTCGAGCATAGTCATAGCCATGTCAAAATATACTGCCCATTCATCATCTACTATTTTGCAATTAACACCGTTTATTTTTTCAATCATTTTTAATCACCTTAAAATTCAATACTTTCGCCATTTTGAATGCTATTTAGAATTTGCGTTATAAGCATAAATGCTCTTACGTTATGGAAGGGACCTTTCCAATCACTTCCCTTTATGTAAGAAATCGGAGTTCCGTCACGGTGCAGATGTCCAAACCATTCAGGGTGACCGACATCAGGGAAATGTTTAAAAATATACTCTGTAATACGCTTAAACCAATCAAAATATTTATTATCATTTGTATATTGGTACGCATACAAAAGCGCTATCATTGCTTCGCAATGCGGCCACAAAAGCTTCATATCCCATTCAAGACTTAAAACCGGCTTATTTTCAATATCAACAAAATAGAAAATACCGCCTTTTTCTTTATCCCAACCGAGATTAAGCGACCAAACGGTGATTTCAATTGCCTTTTCCATTAAAGCTTTATCCTTACGGGAAATAGCCTCACTCATTAAAAACCAAGCTGTTTCAAGACTATGTCCCGGGTTTATAAGCCGTCCTTCCGGAGAGTCAAGTCTTTCACCATTACTTCCAACCGTTTCAAACAAAGCTTTTTCATTCTCTTTTACAAAAACATTCAAAATTTTATGGATACTGTCATCTATAATTTCATTATACAAAGGTGCATCGTCAATTTTTTTCATATATTGACTGACATTAAGCATTATCATTACTATGCTGTGACCTTTATTACTTCTTGTTTCAGGATTAACCTTAGGCGGAAAGCAATCAGGCGTAGTATAGTAATGATACATTTTCTTAAACAATTTGATTGCCCTTTGCTTCACTTCATCTTTTTTAGTCGCAATATAATACTCAACATAACCCATTATAGCAAATGCTTCGGAAAAATAGTACCTGCGGTTTACAAGTGGCTTACCGTCACGTGTAACACGAAAATACATATGTCCGTTTTCGTCAAAACAATATTTATTTATAAAATTATAGCCTGATTCGGCAAATTTAAGCCACTTTTCTTTTTGACCGAATTCGTTATAAAGCTTAGAAAACATCCAAAGACTTCTTCCCTGTTGCCAGACAGATTTATCCTCATAAAATAATTCACCGTCACGGTCGAATCCGCAAAGAAATCCCCCGTATATTGTATCGGGAGAAAACTTTTCCCAAAAAGGAACAAAATTATTTGTCAGTACATCATTAAACTTTTCGTAATACTCTTTAATTTTTTCCATAATTATCACCTAAAACCTTATCCAATGCCGTAAAAGTACCTTTTTACGGATTTGAGAATAATCATCATCGCAATTCCAAAACATCTGCGAGCACAATGCCGTAGGAAACCATATACCACCCGAAAACATACCTGCCATACACATATTCATATTTCCGCCTGTTTTTTCCTTTAAATGTCTTGTCAGATTATATGCGTACTCTCCGTTTTCAATCCAGTCTGCAGAAAAGAATCTCCAAATGTCGTTTATCAGTGCTTCATCGCTTGCTTTAATTTTGTTACCTGTTTCTCCTAAAACATAAGCCCCTTGCTGATGAGTGACACGGTTTCTCG
>JAZQHX010000340.1:0-5976 GCA_045540835.1 Acutalibacteraceae bacterium
TCGTAAGAACAAACATTAAGAACGTTATTACAGGCTCTGTAATGGAAAAGAGCTACAACCCCACAGCAACATTCCCCACCGCTTTTGTAGAGCGCAAGGATATGGAGTATTCCTATGCTGGCGGTGACCTTTATTACTTCATGGATCAGGAGACCTATGATATGGTTCCGATTAACAGCAGCGAGGTTGGTGACAACTTCAAGTTTGTTAAGGAAAATATGGTTTGTAAAATCCTTTCCTATAAGGGTAACGTTTTCGGTGTTGAGCCTCCTACATTCGTAGAGCTTCAGATTACCCAGACCGATCCCGGTTTTGCAGGCAACACCGCTACTAATGCAACCAAGCCCGCTACGGTTGAAACTGGTGCAGAAATCCGTGTTCCTCTCTTTATTAACGAGGGTGATATGGTTCGTATCGACACACGTACAGGCGAGTATATGGAACGTGCATAAGGAGATAAAAGAGAATGGATATTTGTGAAAAGATTGCTTATATCAAAGGTTTGGCAGAGGGTCTTTCTCTTGACGAAACCACCAAGGAAGGCAAAATTTTAGCCGCTATTATCGACCTTTTGGGCGACATTACAGAGGAAATCTGTGACATTGAGGACGGCTGTGATGCACTTTTAGAGCAGATTGATGCTGTTGACGAGGATCTTGCAGATTTAGAAGAGTTCGTTTATGAGGACGAGGATGACGACGATTGTGATTGCTGTGACTGTGATGACGATTGTTGTGATTGCGATGACGAGGTTTACGAAATTGAGTGCCCCGCTTGCAATGATGTTATCTACCTTGATGCTGAAATGCTTGAAGAGGAAGGTATGGTTTGCCCTAACTGCGGCACCGATTTAGAATTCGATTTTGATTGCTGTGATTGTGGCTGTGACTGCTGCGACGAAGACGAAACCGAAGAATAATTCAGTTTGAATTTTAGACTTAGCGGCAGGAAAGATATGCTTTCTTGCCGCTTTTTATATTATGTGGCAAAATCACGCAGGAGGATTAAAAATGACCGAAGTAAAACCTAAATTGGAATTCTCTTTATGTGAAGAAGCGGGCTCGATTCCCGTGATCATTGTGGCGGCAGGCTCGTCTACAAGAATGGGTAAGAATAAGCTGTTTTTAGAGATAGGCTCGGTTCCCGTAATAGTGAGAACCTTAATGGCTTTTCAGAATTGCAACATTGTATCGAGAATAATTCTTGTAACTAAAGCCGAGGATATTTTCACACTGCAGTCTATGGCTACAAGATACGGAATTTCAAAGCTTAGTGATATTGTCTGCGGTGGTGACAGCCGCCAGGAATCGGTGCTTAAGGGCTGTGAGCGTTTGGCGGAAGACGAAAAAAAGCTTCTTATACACGACGGTGCCCGTCCGCTTGTGAGTGATAGGGTTATAACACGGGTTGCTGATTCTTTGGATAAATACTATGCTGTGACCTGCGCAGTTAAGGTAAAGGATACTATAAAGCAGGTGGATTCTACCGGTAAGGTTATAAACACTCCTGCAAGGGAAAGCCTCGTTGCTGTTCAGACACCGCAGGGGGTGCGCAAGGACGAATACCTTAACGCCATAAATAAAGCTGAGGATATTTCTAAGTTCACCGATGATATGTCGGTTATGGAATCGGCTGGCTATGACGTTTACACTGTTGAGGGTGACTACAAGAATATTAAAATCACCACGATAGAGGATATTCCTGCGGCGGAAGCTTTTTTGGAGGAAGAGGAATGAGAATAGGACACGGATATGACGTACACCGCTTTTGCGATAATCGACCGCTTATAATAGGCGGAGCAGAGATTCCTTACGAAAAGGGACTTTTAGGTCACTCCGATGCCGACGTACTGCTTCACGCTGTAAGTGATGCTTTGCTCGGTGCGGCGGCTTTAGGGGATATAGGCAGGCATTTTCCCGATAACGATGATGCGTTTAAGAATATTGACAGCCGCATTTTGCTTAGAAATGTTGTCTCGCTTATAGAGGGAAAGGGCTACAAAATCGGGAATATAGATGCTACTGTTATAGCCCAGAAGCCTAAAATGAAGGATTATATCGACAAAATGCGTGAAAATATTGCAAGTGACTGCAAAATCAGTATAGACAGCGTTAATGTCAAGGCTACAACCGAGGAGGGCTTAGGCTTTACGGGTGAGCTTCTGGGAATAAGTGCACACGCTGTTTGTATATTAGAGTAATAATTAGTATGTGTTTCCTCATATTTTGTATGGGGGAATACTATGAAATTTTTTATAACACTTTCTAAAAGACATCTTTTTATTATAACGGCGGCGCTTATTGCGGCTCTGCTTACAGCGGGCAGTATATATTCTGCAACCTCCGGCAAGATTGACGGCTCTACGAATGCATCCAGAGTAGGGTATATAAGACGACTCGGGTATCACGTCAACGAAACGGCGGTATCTGTCAAGGAAATTACCATACCGCAGGATTTCGGTCAGGTTTATGCAAAATATAACGAATTACAGAAAAAGGCAGGCTTTGACCTTGCTGACCACAAGGGCGAAAAAGCAACGGTTTATTGCTATGAGCTGTCCTTTGATAAGGGCGTGAATGTGCATCTTATCGTATCGGACTCGGTTGTAATAGGCGGAGATGTATCACAAGTTAAATTAGACGGCGAAATGAAACCGCTTTTAAAGAATGACGGTTATTAAATGCTTTTGCTAAGGAAAATGATGTATGAACACTCAAAGATTAGATAAAATAATATCATCACAGCTTCCGCTTTCACGCAAAGAAGCGAGAAGGGATATTAAAATCGGTAAGGTTACGGTTGACGGCAGGGTGATAAAGGATTTCGGATACCTTGCCGACCCCGAGACCGAAAAAATAGAGCACGACGGACAGGCTTTGGAATATAAAAAGTATATTTATATTGTTATGAATAAGCCGCAGGGGATTATTTCGGCTTCGAGTGATAAATCGAGGCAGACGGTGGTTGATTTAGTTCCCGAAAATCTCCGCAGGGCAGGTCTTTTCCCCGTGGGCAGGCTCGACCGTGACACAACCGGAATTTTGCTTATTACAGATGATGGAAATTTCGGTCACACATTGATGTCACCGAAGAAGCATATTTCTAAAGTCTATGAGGTCTTGCTTGACGGTGAGGTTACAGGGGAAATGATTGAGCAGTTTAAAAACGGAATAACCTTAGCTGACGGGACGAAATGCGCACCTGCAGAGCTTAAAGCACTACAAGACTGCAAGGCACTTGTCAGAATAGACGAGGGAAAGTATCACCAGATAAAGCGAATGTTCGGCGTAGTGGGGCTTGGAGTTAACAGTTTAAAACGGATTTCAATCGGTGGTCTGGCTCTTCCGACCGATTTGAGCGAGGGGGAAAGCAGAGAACTGAAACAGGAAGAATTTGACGGAATATTTAAAGAATTTGACAAGTTTTAATGCATATTTACCTCGATTTTTGCCAGGCTATGCAAATTCTACAAAACATTATCAATAACATTGGATATTATTAGTATAGCAATTTTTTTCAAACTTTGTTATAATACCAAAGTAAAAGCGTATACCGTTTATTTTTAGGAGGCTGCAATATGGCAAGTTTATCATTACGTAACGTTTACAAAAGATATCCCGGCGGCGTAACCGCTGTTTCGGATTTCAACCTTGAAATTAAGGATAAGGAATTCATAATCCTTGTTGGTCCTTCAGGTTGCGGTAAGTCCACAACTCTCCGTATGGTTGCTGGTCTTGAAGAAATCTCTGAGGGTGAAGTTTACATCGGCGACCGTCTCGTTAACGATGTTGCTCCTAAGGATCGTGACATTGCGATGGTTTTCCAGAACTATGCTCTTTATCCTCACATGACAGTATTTGACAATATGGCTTTCGGTCTTAACCTTCGTAAAACTCCGAAGGATGAGATCAAGCGCCGTGTTGAAGAGGCTGCTCGCATTCTTGATATTACACACCTTTTAGAGCGTAAGCCTAAGGCTTTGTCCGGTGGTCAGCGTCAGCGTGTTGCTTTGGGTCGTGCTATCGTTCGTGAACCTAAGGTATTCTTACTTGACGAGCCGCTTTCTAACTTGGATGCTAAGCTCCGTGCACAGATGCGTACCGAGATTTCTAAGCTCCACCAGAGATTGGGTACAACCTTTATCTACGTTACCCATGACCAGACCGAGGCTATGACAATGGGTACCCGTATCGTTGTTATGAAGAGCGGTCTTGTTCAGCAGGTTGATACACCTCAGAACCTCTACCTCTATCCTTGCAACCTCTTCGTTGCAGGCTTCATCGGCTCTCCTCAGATGAACTTCATCGAGGCTAAGCTTCTTAAAGAAGGCGCTGATTTCTTCGTAGAGTTCGGTTCTGAAGATACTAAGACACGTGCAGGTGTTAAGTATAAGATTAAGTTACCGGCTGATAAGAATAAGAATGATGCTCTTGAGGCTTATGTTGATAAGGAAGTTATCATGGGTATCCGTCCTGAGAACGTTCATAACGAGGAAGACCTCATTGCTGCTTACAAGGATGGCATTGTTGAGGCTAACGTTGAAGTTACCGAGCTTATGGGTGCTGAGACATATCTCTATATGAACTGCGAAGGTCAGGCTATCAACGCACGTGTTGCTCCTACAAACACTGCTAAGCCCGGCGACAAGATTCAGATTGCTCTTGAGCCCGATAAGATTCACCTCTTTGATAAGGACACCGAGATTACAATCTGCAACTAATGCTAAATTTACACCCCTCTTTTTGAGGGGTGTTTTTTTATACCGATTCCAAAATGTGCATTTGACAAAGATGTATAATACTGTTAAACTATAAAGGGTGATAAAAATGGCGATATATAATTCAATTGAACAGCTTGTAGGTAACACTCCTATGCTAAGGCTGGATAAAATCAAGGAGAAGTACGGCTTAAAGGCTGATATTTATGCAAAGCTTGAGTTTTTTAACCCTGCGGGAAGTGTAAAGGACAGAGTAGGAAAAGCAATGCTTGACGATGCCGAAAAGCGTGGCATATTAAAGAAAAACTCGGTTATAATTGAGCCGACGAGCGGTAATACGGGAATCGGTATTGCGGCGGTAGCGGCGGCAAGGGGATATAAAGCTATAATTGTAATGCCTGAGACTATGTCCGAGGAGCGCAAAAAGCTTATGAAGGCTTACGGGGCAGAGCTTGTTCTGACCGAGGGCGCTAAAGGAATGGCAGGCGCAATTGAAAAAGCGGAATTGCTTAATAGGGAAATACCCGACAGTATTATTGCAGGACAGTTTACAAATCCTGCGAATCCTGCGGCACATTTTAATACGACAGGACCCGAAATCTATGCCGATTTGGGGGATAATATTGACTTTTTCGTATCGGGAGTAGGTACCGGCGGTACAGTTACGGGAACGGGCAAATATTTGAAATCGAAAATAGACAAAATCAAGATTATCGGTGTTGAGCCTGCTTCTTCTGCCGTACTTTCAGGCAAGGAAAAGGGAGCGCATGGTATACAGGGAATTGGAGCAGGTTTTATCCCCGAAGTGCTGGACACCACTTTGCTTGACGGGATTATTACCGTTTCGGACAAAGATGCCTTTGAAATTGCTAAGGATAACGGTAAAACCGAAGGCTTTTTGATTGGTATTTCGTCGGGTGCGGCGCTTTGGGCGGCTATTCAACTGGCGAAGGCTGACGAAAACGAGGGCAAAAATATAGTTGTAATCCTGCCTGATTCAGGAGACCGATATTTGTCAACAACACTTTATGATTAAATGGACAACAATTTATTCTTCGTTTAGTTCAAATAAATTTTTAGGCTCAATATGAAAAGCTTTAGATATATTAAAAATTATTTCGCAACTGATTTTTGGCGGTATAATTCCGCTTTCAATTAGATTCAGGCTTTTTAAGCCGATTTTTATAGTTTTACACATTTCTGTTTTGCTTAGATTGTTTTTCTTTCTTAAATAAGAAATGTTTTTGCAAAATATTATT
>JAZQHX010000341.1:0-8754 GCA_045540835.1 Acutalibacteraceae bacterium
TTTAGCGGTGACCAGTTAGGTTATATAAACAATTTGCTTATGCAAATGGGCATTATAACAGAGCCTATCATATTTCTTCAATCATCCGATTGGCTGTTACCGGTTATGATAATTGTAGCCTTGTGGTCGAGTATGGGTGTAGGCTTCTTATCAATGCTTGCAGGTCTTCTTAATATTGACCAGAGCCTTTACGAAGCTGCACATATTGACGGTATACGCAACCGATTGCAGGAAGTATTTTATATCACCATTCCGTCAATTAAGCCCCAAATGCTTTTCGGTGCTATTATGGCAATTGTAAATGCCTTTAAGCAGAGTGCAATCGGTGTTCAGCTTTCGGGCTCTAACCCGACACCTAACTACGCAGGTCAACTTATGGTAAACCACATTTCCGACTTTGGATTTACAAGATACGAAATGGGCTATGCCTGTGCGGTTTCGGTAGTTTTGCTTATAATTATATGGGTGTTCTCTAAGGGAGCACGAACACTGTTTAAGGAGGATTAAGTATGGCTATTAAAGGCAATCTTGCAAACCCGAGAAAATTCCAGAAAGACCAGCTTAAAATTTATGCCGTGCTTATTCCGATGGTACTTATAATGGTGCTTCCCATTATTTACATCGTAAACCACGCATTCAAGCCTTTAGAGGAATTATTCGCATATCCACCTAAGTTTTTTGTAACCAATCCTTCCTTTACAAACTTTTATAAGCTTATAAGCGCAACGGCTTCTTCTACCGTTCCTTTTTCAAGATATTTATTCAATTCTATATTTGTAACGGTATGTGTTTTAGGTTTTACTTTGTTTTTTACAACAATGGCGTCCTTTGCACTTTCAAAAATGCAGTTTAAAGGCAAAAAGCTACTACTTGCTATGAATGATATTGGTCTTATGTTCGTAGGATTAGCTTTGCAGATACCCCGTTATCTTATTGTTGATAAACTGGGTATGCACGATACCTATATGGCACACATACTTCCGATAGTTGTGCTTCCTGTGGGACTACTTCTTTTAAAGCAGTTTGTGGACGGTGTACCCTCTGCTTTGATAGAGGCGGCGCATATAGACGGTGCCGGCGAATTGATGGTATATTTTAAAATAATACTTCCTCTCGTAAAGCCCGCAATGGCAACCGTTTCAATCCTTATGTTCCAGGAAGTATGGAACAATATTGAAACTTCTTCAATGTATATTGATGCCGAGGTATATAAAACCTTTGCTTTTTATATGCAAACCCTTTCGTCAAATACTAACAGTGTTGCAGGTCAGGGACTTGCCGCTGCAGCAACACTTATAATGTTTATTCCGAATGTGGTACTTTTTGTGATTATGCAAAGCAAGGTTATGAGCACCATGGCAACCTCCGGCATTAAGTAGGGTGAAGGAATATGAGATTTAGTAAATTTCTTAAAACAGTATCAATCAGTATTGTTTTTATAATGCTGCTGAGCCTTACCGCTTTTGCTGATACTGCTTATAAAACCATCACCGTTGATAAAAACGGCGATTATATAGAGACACAAAATGCATATAATCCGGTAATGACTATCGAAAAGATTGACGAGGAAATACTTAATAAACCGTCCGACCTTGCTATAAAAGGTGATGTAATGTATATTTCCGATACCGGAAATAAAAGAATAGTCGTAGCTACAACAGACGGTAAGCTTATTGATATAATAGGTCAAGATATTCTAAAGTATCCGAATGGACTATTTATAACACAGAATGATGAAATTCTGGTAGCGGATAGCTCGGCTAATGCTGTATTTGCTTTTTCGAGTGACGGAAAGCTTCTTAAAAAATACGAAAAGCCCGATTCGGTGCTTTATGGTGTAGAGCAGTCCTTTGTTCCGCAAAAGGTTGCGGCAGACACTAACGATAACCTTTATATATGCTGTAAGGGTAATTCTAACGGTATAGTTCAGCTTTCCCGCAGTACGGGCGAATTTCTGGGATACTTTGGCGCAAATCAGGTATCTATAACTCTTTGGGATAAGTTTATGGACGCTATATTCACCGAGGAGCAGAAAAGTCAGCTCCAGCAGACAATTCCGGCATCTGTAAGTAATTTGACGGTGGACAGCCGTGGAATAGTATACACAATGACCGATATTGAAACCGAACAGGTTATACGAAAGCTTAATATGTCGGCAAATAATATGCTTATAACCGATATTTCATTTCCTAATCCGAGTGATGTTACGGTTGGTAATATTGATAATATTTATGCTACGACAAGCAATGGATATATACTTGAATTCAATAGCGAGGGTAATTTGCTTTTTGTGTTCGGCGGATTTGATGACGGTAGCCAGCGTATAGGTCTTTTCAGTACAATTTCGGCAATAGCTGTAAGTGATAGCGGCAGACTTTATGTTTTAGATGATGCCGCAGGTCAGATTCAGACCTTTGAGCCTACTGAGTTCACACAAAGTGTACATACCGCTTTAGAGCTTTATCAGGACGGTAAGTATCTCGAAAGTAAAGAGCCATGGGAAAAGGTTTTGCTTATGAATAACCTTTTTGACTATGCACATAAGGGAATTGCAGAATCCTACTATATGCAGGAAGATTACTCGTCTGCTATGAAGCATTTCAAGCTTTCTAATGATAAAGCCGGTGTTTCAAAGGCATATACCGAGCTTCGCAACCAGATTATAAGGGACAATATATTTATAATACTCGGTGTAGTGGTTTTACTTTTAGGCTCGGTTTATGTGATTGTAGTTTTAAAAAGAAAAACGAACGCTTTGGCATGTGTTGGTGCTAATTTCAAAAAGATAAACGACATTCCAACAGTAAATAAGCTGTTATTTATCTTTAAAATACCACGCAATCCAATGGACGCTTATTACGGTATTAAGCGTGAAAATAAGGTTTCGGTGCTGTCGGCAACGATTCTTTACGCAGTGTTTGTTATAATTTATCTTTCTGATAAGTATTTAAGAGGGTATATTTTCTCGACCGTTACTGTAGGTCAGTATTCGGTATTCAAAGATGCCTTGCTTATACTTGGAATACTTATACTTATAATTTTAAGCCACTATCTTATATGCTCTATTACTGAGGGTGAAGCCAGTCTTAAAAATGTGTACTGCGGTATAATTTATTCGCTTATGCCTTACCTGTGCTTAAGACCGATAGTTATAGTTCTTACACACGTACTTACAGAAAGTGAAGTATTTATACTTAATTTCCTTAATGTAATTATTTATGCTTGCAGTATAGCACTTCTTATTGTTATGGTGAGCGAGCTTAATAATTACAAGGCAAAGGAAACGGCTAAGTGTATTTTCTGGACACTCTTTGCCTTTTTTGTGGCAATTGTAGTTATATTTATACTTTATGTTATGACAAAGCAAACCGCCGAGTTTGTTTCGCAGATCTGGAGTGAGGTGATTTATCGTGCCCAAGCTTAAAATATTTGCTTTATTATTGGCGCTGTTGCTACTCACTTCCTGCTCGGCAAATACTAAATCGGGCAGTATTCCGCTTGACGGTACACTATCTGCCGAAATAAAGGCGGTAGGTACTGCTCCTGCAGAAAAGACCAAAGACGGTTATATGCTTGCGGCAAGCAACGATAAATATTCGCTTTATTATGAGGAAACGGGACTTACCGTAAAGGTTGTAAATAATCTTACGGGTGTTGTTACAACAAGTGCCGCTAAAGTGGACGAAGGCTCGAGTGAAACCTGGAGAAATTTCGTAAATTCAGGCATAGTTTTGGAGTATTACAAGGGAGAAGCTGTTAATATCAATAAAATAAATATGTATTCGGGAAAGCCTGATACTAAAATTTCTATGATAGAAAATGGCTTTGCGGCAGAGCTTGATTTTAAAACAATTGGTATTTCTTTAAACCTTTTTGTTACTCTGAATGATGACGGAATAAGGGCACAGGTTCCCTTTAGTTCAATTAAAGAGACAAATGAACAATTCAAACTTGCGGCGGTTTACATAATGCCGTTCTTAGGGTACACAAAGCTTGGTGAAGTGGAAGGCTATATGCTTATTCCTGACGGCAGCGGAGCGGTAATAGAGCTTAAAGACAATAACGAAAAATTCAACCAACCTTATAAGGCTAAGGTTTACGGCGGAAATTACAGTGTTGAATCAAATACGAGCGCTGTACAGAAGTATGATGATGAGATTTCTACAACGGTCGATTCGGCAGGTGTATTCGCTCCAGTTTTCGGAATGGTACATACTTCAAATAAAAACGCATTTTTAGGTATTATTGAAAGCGGAAAGTATAACGCTGAAATTTATGCATACCCCAACGGTGTTATAACCGAGTATAACTGGATAACCGCACGTTATGTTTACCGTGAAGTATATCAGTATTTAACCGGTCAGTCGGGAAGTATAAGCAGTGTACAGGGAAAATCGGAAACCTTTGATATAAGTGTGGTTTACCGCTTTGCCGACGGCGATGACGCGGGTTATGTGGGGCTTGCAAAGTCATATAGAGAATATCTGACCGAAAACAAGCTGATAAACACCGAAAGTGATAACTCATATAGTACAAGAATAGACTTCTTTGCAGGGGACCAGGAGAAAGCACTTATAGGCAAAAACTTTGTTGCTATGACTACCGTAGACCAAATTGACAGTATTTTAAGCCAACTTAAAAAGGACGGAATAAATAAACTGTCGGTAGCCTTAAAGGGCTGGCAAAAGAATGGTATTTACGGTGAAATTACGGGCAGTACCTCCTTTGAAGGGGAAACAGGAAGCTTTAAGGATTATTTGCGTCTTGCGGAAAAATATTCCGATATAGCCGATTTTATGCTTTACGGCGATTTCCTTAACGTCTATGCAAACTCGGGCTCTAAGGAGTATATATATCAGTATAATGGCAGAGCTTTTTCAAGTGAAACCTTTTTAAAGCTTCACGAAACCAAGTACCGCTATACGCCGACGAGTGCAAAAGAGCGTATAGAAAAGCTTTTAGAAGAACTAAGTGAGTATAAAAACGTTGGGATTTCCTTTGACGGTATCACAAGTGAGGTTTATTCTTATGAAGCGGGAGAGAAAATGACAATGTATTCCCGTCAGTATGCCGCAGGAGTTCATAGTGATATTCTTAAAAAGGTATCCGAAAAACTGAATACGGCATATACTTCGCCAAACGATTATGTATGGAATACGCTTGAAAAGCATTACGATTTTTGTGTTTACGGTTCGGATTATAAATTCGTAGCAGGTGAGGTTCCGTTTTTTGCAATTGCTTTGCAGGGAAGTGTTCCGCTTTACAGCGAATACGTAAACTTCAAAGCGGATACTACCGAATATCTGCTCAAACTTGTGGAAAGCGGAGTTTATCCGTCGTTTTTGCTGACTTATGAGTCTCCTGCAGAGCTTATTTACACAGATTCTTCGTCGCTTTTCTCTTGCGAGTATAGTGAATATAAAGAAATGCTGACTGAGTATAACGATGTATTCACTCGGCTTACTACGGCCACCGAATGCGGCAAGATTTCCAATCACTTTATAAAAGACGGTGTTGCGGTTACAACCTATGAAAACGGCGCTGAAGTAATTGTGAATTATAATAAGAAAGCGGTTGTTTACAATGGTAACACCGTAGAGGCACAGTCCTTTATAATAGTTGGCGGAAAGGCGGTGCAGTAATGAAAAAAAGTGATACATTACTCAAGAAAAAAGGTCTTAAAGCACGTCTTTTCGGAAGAGAAGCTAACTGGTATGCATATTTGTTTTTACTACCATGGATAGTAGGTGTCGGACTTCTTGTAGTAAGACCGCTGTTCTTATCAATTTACTATTCATTCTGTGATGTAACCATTACCGCTCACGGAATACAGAACGATTGGATTGCTTGGAAAAACTTTCAGGAAATATGGGTAAGGGATATAAATTTTGTTGACCGAGAGTTAAAATTTTTAATTCAGGTTATGCTTCAGGTGCCGATAATAGTTATATTCGCATTGCTTGCGGCTTTGATGCTTAACACCAATCTTAAAGGAAAGGGAATATTCAGAACAATATTTTTCCTGCCCGTAATTGTAGTAAGCGGACCTATTATCAATGAGCTGCAGGGTCAGGGGGCTACTACAATTTCGCCGTCAGACCAGCAAATTGTGGTAGAGGCAATATCCTCGGTTCTTCCCGAATGGTTAGCAGAGCCGATAACCGGACTTTTTGCTCAGCTTATACTTATTCTCTGGTATTCGGGTATACAGATTATAATGTTCCTTGCAATACTGCAGAAAATTGACCTTAATATGATAGAGGCGGCTAAAATAGACGGCGCTACCGGTTGGGAGGTTTTTTGGAAAATAACATTGCCCGCAATTAAATCCATAATTCTTCTCAATGCGGTCTATACCCTTGTATACCTTGCAAACTCTACGGGAAACGGGGTTATAAATCTTATATCCAATGCAATGCTTCAGTCAACCCGTGGCTACGGGTACGCCTCGGCAATGTCCTGGATGCATACAATCATAGTTCTTTTAATGCTCGGAATTATATTCCTGCTGCTTAAAAATAAGCCGGATCAGTTCCTTAAGAATCAAAAACGAAAGGAAAAGGAAGCTAAACGTCGGGCAAGACAAAACAGGAGGTGGGAAGCAGATGCAAAAAAACGTGCTGACGCAAAATAGGAACGATTTAAGCCACCGTGTTAAACGTTTTATGTTCGGTTCTTATGAGAACAGCGGATTTTTAGTTAAAGCCGGACTTTATCTTGTGCTTATAGTTATAAGCTATATTTATCTGTACCCACTGCTTTATATGCTGGTTACAAGCTTTATGTCGGTAGATGACCTTGTAAACGATGCGGTGCATTGGATTCCAACCTCGGTTGCGTTTAATAATTTTGCGCAGGCTTTTGAGGTTATGGATTTTGGCAATACAATAGCCGATACATTGGAGTTGTCCGTAATTCCGGCTTTTTGTCAGGTAGTAGTTGCCTGCCTTACGGGCTATGCTTTCGCTCGTTACCGATTTAAGGGCAAAGCGCTTTGCTGGGTGTTTTTGATTCTGACCTTTGTACTGCCCGTACAGGCTACCATGACTCCTACATATCTTTTGTTTAAAGAAATGGACGTTATAGGTACGGTCTGGGCATACGTAATACCGGCAATGCTCGGTCAGGGCTTTAAAAGTACCATAATTGTTTTGGTGTTCTATCTGTTTTTCAGCCAGATTTCTACTTCACAGATAGAGGCGGCTTCGCTTGACGGTTGCGGACATTTCAAGGTATTCATATATATTGCACTTCCCTGCGTGGGAGCGGCATTTATTATAGGCTTTTTGTTCAGCCTTGTGTGGTACTGGAATGAGACGTATCTTACCAGTATGTACATTTCAAACTCAAGTATAGGTAATACCAATTCAATGACTACTTTGCTTGTAAAGCTTACTCAGTTTGAAGCAAGCTACAAGCTGCTTAATGAGGGTAACGGTGATAATACCCTTAATGAAGCAATAAGAATGGCAGGTACAGTAATATGTATTACTCCATTGCTTACAGTTTATTTTGTTTTGCAAAAATATTTTGTTCAAAGTGTTGACATGGTTGGTCTGAAGGACTAACCTATATATAAAGACTAATTCTTTTAGGAGGAAAAAAATTATGAAATTTAAAAGACTGCTGTGCTTATTGATGGCCGCTTGTATGATGCTGATGGCTGTTGGTTGCGGCTCTAAGGGTGGAGAGGATAAGGATAAAACCGCTTCTACTACCATTTCTAAAGAGGGTAGAGACATTACTTTACGTTTTGCCGCTTGGTTTGACCGTGATTTACAGCAACACCTTGCTAACAAATTTATGGAGGCTAATCCAAAAATTTATGTGGAGCTTGTAGAAATAGACCAGAATTCCTGGAGCACCGGTCTTCAGAATCTGGCAACAACGGGCGACCTTCCCGATGCTTTTTGTACATTTGACCTTGCAACGGCTGCTGCAAACGGCTGGACTGCGGATATTACACAGTATTACGATGCTGACCCTACAACCAAGAAGATTTCCGAAGGCTTGAAGGTAGCAGGCGTTTATAACGGAAAACGTTATGGTCTTGTTACTGAGCAGTATCCTTGCGTAGTACTTATCAACAAGACAATATTTGAAGAGAATAACGTAGCATTACCGGGATATGACTGGACAATTGACGAAATGTACAGCTTAGCTACTAAGCTTACAAAGGCTAACGAGCATAAGTTTGGTCTTGGTGATAATGTTCTTTCATATCTGCGTGACGTTTATAACGCAGCTTATACTACTGACACATGGCAGTATGGTTATAATCCCCAATCAGGTACATTTGATACCGAGTATTTGGCTCAGGGTTATGCAAAAGGTCTTGAGTTGCTTAATAATCAGATTGCTTGTGACCCTACCGCTGAGCAGCTCGAGGAATGGTTTGGTGATTCTGAAATCTGGCTTGCAAAAACCGGTAAACAGGCAATGCAGCTTGACTGGTATTGGACTATTCAGACAGTTAAGTCTGATGAGTATGTGAGCCTTGGTCAGGAATGGCTTGCATATCCTTTCCCTGTAGGTTCTTCAGGTAGAGTTCAGACTATTGTTAACGTAGGTTGTGTTGCAGAAACCAGTGCTTATCCTGCTGAGTCTTACGAGCTACTTAAGTTTATGACCTTTGGTGAGGAAGGCTGGAAATCTCGTTATAATTGGTATAAAGAAAACACTTTACCTGCATCTGTGCCGATTGTGGACGACGAAGAGATTCTTGGTCTGCTTAAGGAACTTACCCCCGGAGAG
>JAZQHX010000342.1:0-3071 GCA_045540835.1 Acutalibacteraceae bacterium
AATAATAATATTTTTAAATATAATTAAGTTAATCTTATTTAAGGAGTGAATAAAATGAAATTTTTGGACAAAAAGGTAGAAGATTTAAAAATTGCATATATAGGTGGCGGTTCACGTGGCTGGGCTTGGACACTTATGAGCGAGCTTGCACGGGCTGATGATATAAGCGGTGACGTGTATTTGTATGATATTGATTATCCTGCCGCACAGAAAAATGAAATAATAGGTAATAAATTCAATACCGCAAAGGGTGCTAATTCGGTTTGGAATTATAAAGCAGTGGATACTATCGACAAGGCTTTAACCGATGCAGATTTTGTTATTATATCTATACTTCCCGGTACTTTTGACGAAATGGAATCGGACGTGCACGCCCCCGAAAAATACGGAATTTATCAGTCGGCTGGCGATACTGTGGGTCCGGGTGGAATTATTCGTGCTATGCGTACCGTTCCTATGTTTGAATATATAGCCGAGCAGGTTAAAAAGTATTGCCCTGATGCCTGGGTTATAAATTATACCAATCCTATGACAATCTGCGTTAAAACTCTTTACAGGGTTTTCCCCGAAATTAAGGCATTTGGTTGCTGTCACGAAGTTTTCGGCACGCAAATGGTTTTGGCGCACGTTGCCTCTGAGAAACTCGGAATAGAGAATATTGAGCGTGATGAAATAAAGGTAAATCCGATTTCTGTAAATCACTTTACCTGGCTTACAAAGGCTACATATAAGAATATAGATTTATTCCCGATTTACCGTGAATTCTGCGAAGAAAATCCTGATGGAATAGATACCGATACACCGATAGATAATAACTGGTTTAACAGAACAGCAGGCAAAACCTCCGAAAAGGTTAAGTTTGATTTATTCCGCCGTTTTGGATATATTGCTGCCGCAGGTGACAGACATTTAGCAGAGTTCTGTGAGGGTAAGTGGTATCTTGAAAATCCGCAAAGGGTTGATGAAATGAAGTTCGCCCTTACTCCGGTTGCCGCTCGTAGAGAGGATTTGGAATTGCGTCTTGCAAAGAGCGAGCGTTTAGCAAACGGGGAAGAAGAACCGCTTGTTTATCGTACAGGTGAGGAGGGTGTAAACCAGATAAGAGCACTTTTAGGTTTGCATGATTTGGTAACTAATGTAAATCTTCCTAATATGGGTCAGATTCCTAACCTTCCTATCGGTGCAGTTGTAGAAACAAATGCGGTATTCCGTTCGGACAGCTTAACCCCTGTTTTCGCAGGTGCTGTACCTGAAGAAATATATGCAATGATTTCCCGTGTTTGCTTGGAACAGGAAAATCTTAATAAGGCTATTGCACAAAGAGATGTTGAGAAAATATTTGAGGTATTTACTAATGATCCGTTAGTAACCTGCAATCTTGCAGACGCAAGAAAGCTGTTCTGCGAAATGATCGAAAATACAAAAAAATATCTTACTATGTATGATATATAAATTTCAGCGGAGTGAGTTTTAATGTTTAAGTATGTTTTGCCCGAAGACGTGGGAATATCGTCAGAACGGGTGTTGAATTATTTAAAAACACTTGATGAACACGGTCTTTATATGCACAGTGTAATTATGGCAAAAGGCAATAATATTTTTACCGAAGCCTATTGGAAACCTTTTAATGCCGATACACTTCACAGAATGTATTCTACAACCAAAAGCTATGTAGGTATAGCGGTTGCCCAGCTGGCGGCAGAAGGTAAAATATCTTTGGACGATAAAATAATAGATTATTTCCCCGAAAGTCAGCCTGAAACAGTACACGAGTATTTTAAAATGCAGACAATAAGAAATATGCTTATGATGCAGACCTGCGTTGACAATACCTTTTGGTTTAAAGAAAATGTGCAGGACAGGGTTAAGCATTACTTTGCATTAAAGCCCTGCCGTTTCCCTCAGACGGGATTCTCTTACGATAGCGAAGGCTCATTTGTTTTGGGAGCCTTAGTGGAAAAGGTGACGGGCAAAACATTTCTTGATTATTTAAGAGAAAAATGCTTAAATGAAATAGGCTATTCTAAGGAAGCACACTGCCTTAAAGCACCCGGTGGGTATTCTTGGGGCGATTCGGCATTGTTAGCAAAGCCTATGGATATGTTTCTTTTCGGGCGATTAGTCGCTTTAAAGGGAAATTGGAACGGTAAACAGCTTCTTGATAAAACGGCTGTAGCTACTGCTTGTCAAAAGTTGGTTGATAATCACTCTGAGGGAAATAAAGTATATAATAAAATGGGATACGGGTATCAGATATGGCGTTGTTACGGTAATAGCTTTGCCTTTTACGGTATGCACGACCAGTTGATGATTTACGACATTGATACCGATATTACCTTTGTTTGCACAGCCGGCAACCCAGAGGGTGCATCAAGAGCGATAATAATTGACGGATTTTTTGAAAATATTGTTAATCCACATCGTGTTGAAAAGGAAAATACAGCTCAAGCTCAAAGTAAACTAACCGAATATATTAAAAATCTTGAGCTTTACGCAGAACGTGACGAGTCTTTTTCGGATTACGAAAATGAAATTGACGGCCTTACATTTAAAGCCGAGGCAAACCCAATGGGAATTGCCTGCTTTAAGCTCTGTTTTGAGAAAGAAAGCATACGTTTTTGCTATGAAAATGAGCAGGGAAAAAAGGAAATTGTTTTTGGAAGAAATAAAAATACATTCTGTCAATTCCCGCAAACAGGCTATTCTAATGATGTAGGCTCAGAAATATGCGAGGGTCACACCTATTTTTGTGCGGCATCGGCTTCTTGGCGTGAAAGGCAAAAGCTTTCCTTTACTGTGCAGATTATTGACGATTACATAGGAATACTTAACATTGTTATGAGCTTTGTCGGCAATAATGTATCGGTCACAATGCGAAAGATGGCAGAGAACTTTTTGGACGAGTATTCGGGAGATTTAAACGCAACAGCAATTTAACTATTATTACGGCATAGGAAGTAAAAAATGAAAGAAAAAATCAAATCTATAATTTTTACCATAATCGGACCCGCAATCACCGGCTTTGGAGTGAGCACAATGCTAACTCCTAATAGAATTGTTTGTGGCGGAGT
>JAZQHX010000343.1:0-13562 GCA_045540835.1 Acutalibacteraceae bacterium
GTTGCCGTGCCAGAGGAATTTTAATTTCCACCCCGAAGCCCGTTTTGATAGAAAATAACTATTTTGAGTCGTCGGGCTCTGCTGTTTTGGTGGCGGGAGATGCAAGTAACTGGTTTGAATCGGGCGAGTGTAATGATGTGATTATCAGAAACAATGTTTTTACCCATGCTTGCTTAACATCGGACTATGAATTCTGTAAAGGAATTATAAGCATTTGCCCGACTATTCCAAAACCTGAAAAAGAAAAGCCTTTCCATAAGAATATAGTTGTTTTAAACAATACATTCGATAGTGCTGATACACCGATTTTGTATGCATATTCCTGCAAAAATCTTAAATTTGCGGAAAATCTTATTTTTAAGAGCAATTCTGCCGAGAGATGGCATAAATCGGATTCACCAATTACGCTTTCTTATTGTGTGGACAGCATAATTGAAAACAACAAATGGGTAGGAGAATTTGGGCAGGATAAGGTTTTGATTGAAGAAGTATAAATAAAAGCTATTTTATTACGGGTGGGTTACGCCTTAATAAAATAGCTTTTTTATTTGACATATACATTTAAAAGGGATAGAATATAAGAAAACCGAAAAGCAGGTAAAAAATATGCCTATTACTGAAAATATAAAATATATACACGAGCCTACCGATTTGCAGTGCGGTCAGGCGGTGATTGCTATGCTGTGCGGTGTTACGATAGATGAGGTAATAACCCTTACCGGCACAGACAGAGAGACTGATTTAAAGCAGATGTTTGCGGCAATGGAGCATTATGATATAAATTTTGACAGAACAAGACGGCAGGCGGAAAAGAAAAGCGACCTGCCCGAAATTGCACTGCTTAGTCTTGAAACTCCGAGGTGCTGGCACTGGTCGCTTTATTTTAAAGGAATGTTTTATGACCCTGAGCACGGTGTTTTGCAGGATTTTCCTGAGGCTCGGCGCAAGTTTTTTTGGGAAATTAAGGAATAGCTTGCTTGACAGCAGATGAACGATTATATATACTAAATCTATTCAAACAGATATTTAAGATTGGCACTCTGGTTGAATGATATGTAATCATCATCGCATAAAATCAGATGGTCGGTAATGCGGATGTTGACCTGACTTAGTGCATTTATAAGCATCTGGGTTACAGTAACATCGTCCTTACTTGGCAATAACACGCCGCCCGGGTGGTTGTGCGCTATAATAACGCTTGAAGCTTTGTGTTTTAATACGGTTTCCATAACCATTCTTGAAGTAACACCTACCGAAGCAACGTCACCCGAGCTTAAAAAGTCAAAGCCCGAAATTCTGCCTGCGCTATCAAAGGACAAAACCGAAAAGGCTTCGTTTGTTATACCGTAGTACCTCTTTCTCAAATACTCGTAGATTTGGTCGGTATTGTCAAATTTCTTATTCTTAGCAGCCTTTTGTCTTTCGTAAGCACCGGCTAAAGGTAATATCAGTTTAATAAGGGCGGCTGTGTTTTCTCCGACACCGTCTACCTTCATAAGTTCTGAAGCGTCGGCTTCCAAAAGTGCAGAGTACGAACCGAAGTGATTGATAAGTTTATGCGCCAGTTCATTCGTGTCCTTTCTGGGGATACTGTAAAACAAAAGCATTTCGAGTATCTTGTGTACGGGTGTGTTTTCATTAAAACCACGGCTTAAAAACTCTTTTCTTACCCGTTCTCTGTGTTTATCGTGAATCCCTGCCATAAGCTCTCCTCAATAAAAATAATATCCTATTTATTATACTCCTATTTTCGACATATTTCAAGGTGAGAAAATGAAAGAATTTGTTATAACTAAAAATGATGCAACTTTAAGACTTGACAAGTTTATCACTAAAAACTGTCCTACACTTCCGTCTTCTTTGATGTTTAAATATATTCGTACCAAAAGAATCAAGGTCAACGGCAAAAGAGCTGAAATTTCTACCCGATTAAATGTAGGGGATACGGTTTCGGCGTATATAAATGACGAGTTTTTTGTTAAATTACAGCCAAAATATGATTTTTTGTCGGCTCCTGCTAATCTTGATATAGTCTATGAGGACGAAAACATTTTGCTTGCTGATAAAAAACAGGGCTTGCTTGTTCACCCCGATAAAAACGAGTATACCAATACTCTGATAGCGAGAATACAACATTATTTATATAAAAAGGGCGAGTATGACCCCGAAAACGAGAATAGCTTTCGTCCGGCGCTTGCTAACCGTATTGACAGAAATACCGGCGGAATAGTAATAGCTGCCAAAAATGCCGAGGCTTTGCGCATTTTGTGCGATAAAATTAAGGACAGAGAACTGGATAAAAGGTATCTGACGGTTGTTCACGGTGTTCCTAAGCAAAAAACAGCGACGCTTAGCGGTTATCTTGAAAAAGACGAGGATAAAAATCGTGTTTATATGAAAAACAGCCGTGATGGTGGCGCTAAGACTGTCAAGACAAAGTATACGGTACTTGAAAGCAAAAACGGACTTTCGCTTTTGGAAATAGAGCTGCTTACGGGCAGAACCCACCAGATAAGAGCCCACATGGCTTCAATCGGTCACCCGCTTTTGGGCGAAGGAAAATACGGCAAGTCTGCGGCGGATAAAAAAATGGGCTTTGATAAGCAGGCACTTTATTCCTACAGCCTTAATTTTGATTTCAAGACCGATGCGGGAATACTTAATTATCTCAGCGGCAGGCGGTTTACTGTAAAAAAAGTATGGTTTGCTGAAGAATTGTTCGGTAACGGATATAAAAAGCTTTTGGAAAAATAATTAAAAGGACTGTCTCACTAATAACAGAAACAAAATACAGAACGGGAAAAGGCTTCCCCTTGAGGGGAAGGCTGTATTAGAATTTCTATTTAGTGAGACAGTCCTTAGTTTTTTTAATTTCTTATTTTGCGAATTCCTTATATAAATCTATCTGTCCGTAAAATGCGGGCCAGCGTGAGGAATTGCCAAAGGTTACTACAATATATTCATTTCCGTTATCGTTATTAGAGCCGTATGAAGCAATGCAGTAGCCCGATTCGTTTACAAATCCCGTTTTGCCGCCTAAAATGGTTGCGGTTTCGGGTTCGGTTCCGTACATATGGGTAAAAAGTGTGCTTGAAAGCAAAATGCCTTTTGGGTTTTGCGGTGTTTTTTGGGTTGTGTGCTGGTAGGTGGAAAGGATTTTCTTGCAAAGGTCATTTTTAAGTGCCGCTTCAAGAATAATCGCCATATCATAGGCGGTGGAATAATTGTTCTCGCTGTGAAGTCCCGTTACGTTATCAAAATGGGTGTTTTCAAGTCCCAGTTCTTCAACCTTTTGATTCATAAGCTTAACAAAATTTTCTTCACTTCCGGCTAAATGAATCGCAAGTCCCATTGCGGCATCTGCACCCGACGGGAGTATCATACCGTAAAGCAGGTCGGTAATATTTACAACTTCACCGTTCAAAAATCCTGCAACCGACGCCTCCTCAACATAAAGCGGGTCGGTTATTTCGTAGGACATTGTAAAGGTGTGCGAAAAATCGACTATATGGTCTACCGCTGTAAGCAATGTCATAATTTTAGTGGTCGAAGCAGGAAAAGCTCGTTCGTGGGGTTTGCGCTGTGCTACAATGCTGTTTGTTTTAAGGTCAATAATAATCGCATTTTTAGCATCGTTTGAGCTTGGGATTTTTTTGGTTGCATCATTTGCCGTAAATTCCGTTTTTGGAATTTCCTGTTGCTTTTCGTCGGTAACCGTAATATTTTCGGGTGTTTTGGTTTCGGGAATGGTGCTGTTATCGTCCCCCTTAGGAACAATGATGACAACTGCAGTAATTACTACCACAATGGCGAGTATTACGGCTATTACCGATTTTCTGAGCCTGAAAACACCGTAAACACCTTTTTTGGTGGTTTTAGGCTTTGGCTTATAGGTATTAACTGTTTTGGCTGTACTGGATTTATTATTGTTATTATCTGATTGGCTTTTTTCGAGACGTTCTTCTAACGCTTTGAAGTAAGCATCATAATCGTTTTTAAAATTTTCCGGCATTTATGTTCTCCGTTTAAAAGTATAATAGACAAAATTATTATACCATATTATTCTACCAAATACCAGCAAATATTTTAATATCTGTCACAGCATATTCTACATTTATTAGGTTGCTGTAATGGTTTTTATAAGCAAAAGCTCCAAAAATCCAAAAAATGAAAAAAATATTACAAAAAAGGTTGCAATTTTGTAACCGTTTTGTTATAATATCCCTTGCGTTGGTTACAAATTGTAACTTTTTCGATTGAAAACTCAAAATTTTAAGAGGAAAGTGATTTTTATTTTTAAAGGTTTTGATGTAAGCGATTTTATAACACGCATACAGAATAATAAAGCGGTTATAAAACTTACCGATTTTGCAAAAGCCAATAAAACAAAAATTAAATATACAGCTCTTTCTCTTTTCGGCGTATGTTTAGTAGCGGTTACACTTATGCTGGCAGGAGTAAGGGTAGCGGTAAAGGTTTCCTACTTGGGCAAGGACATTGCAATAGTAAAGAACGAAGAAGTTTTTGCAAACGCATTAAGCATTGCAAACGCAAATATTTGCGGGGAGTCTGCCAAAGGCGCAATCGGCACACCGAAATTCAGCCTTACCGTAACTGTTACGGACAAGCTCCAGAGTGCAAGCAGTCTTGCAGATAATATTATAAAGAACACGAATGACATTGAATATGCCTCGGCTTTGAGTGTTGATGGTGAGATTGTAGCTGTTGTAAAGGGCGACAGAACAGAGGAATATTTAGAGCGCCGCCGCACAGCGTTTTATACTAAGGGTGCTCAGAATACCGCCGAGTTCGTTTCTGATGTAAAGGTTATTAAAGGATATTATTTAAAAACCAATATTAAAGATTTTTCATTTGCTAAAAAAGCGATAGATAAGCTCGAAGTAAAAACCGTTTCGGTAATTAAAAGAAAGACCGAAATCCCCTATAAAACAATAAAAAAGACCACTAATAAGCAGAATGTCGGATATTCTAAGGTTGTCACAGCAGGTTGCAACGGTACTACCGTAAAGACCGTTAGGGTAGAAAACGTAAACGGCAAGGAAGTATTACGTGAACAGCTTTCTAAAGAAGTAGTCAGCAAGCCAGTAAATAAGGTTGTTCTTGTAGGAACGGCAGTTAAAACCGTTTCTGCTACCGAACGTGCGAATGCGTCGAGTGCAGGATTTATATGTCCTTTAAACAGGGGAAGCTTTTGCATTTCCGCTTACTGGGGTGACGGCAGAAACCATAAAGCGCTTGATTTGGCGGCAGACCGTGGAACTCCGATTTTTGCGGCAGGCGGCGGTACGGTTACCTATGCAGGATATGACAGCGACTTCGGCTATAACGTTATAATAAAGCACAGCAACGGCATCAGTACAAGATATGCCCACGCAAATGCCCTTTGTGTAAGCTACGGTCAGGTTGTATCCCAGGGTGAAATGATTGCTACTGTCGGTTCTACCGGCTGGTCGACTGGAAACCATCTTCATTTTGAAGTTTTAGTCAACGGAGTAAGGGTTAATCCTGCACCGTATATAGGTTTATAATATAGGAAAAATTGTAATTTCAGCACCGCTATGGCATTAAAAGGCCGTAACGGTGTTTTATTTATGCGGTAACTTGCATAAATATATTTATATTTCCCATAATTTACCTTGACAAATACCTATGTAAAAAGGTAAAATAAATAAGATAAGGTATAAGGGGTATTATGCCTATTGATTTTTTGTAAAAAGATTTTTGGTATACTCGGGTGTGGAAGTATACATTATATAAGTAATACATAAACGAATAATTCGGAGGAACTTTATTTGATGAATGAAAAAAATGATGCTAAGAATGTGAAAGGAAAGGCAAACAGTAGACAAGGAAGTAAAACAAAGAATACTCAAGGATACACAAAGTCTGCAAAAAAACCTGATTCAAGGTCTAAAACAGCAAACCAATCAGGCAAGAAAACGGCAGCTAAAAGGGGAACGAATACAAAGCGTACCTACACCAAAAAAACACAGCCTAAAAAGCCTATCAGGATAATACCGCTCGGCGGTCTTGGCGAAATAGGTAAGAATATAACCCTTTATGAGTATGACGGTGATATGTTTCTTGTGGACTGCGGAATGTCCTTCCCTGATGAGGAAACACCGGGTATTGATATTGTAATTCCCGATTTCACATATATTTTAGAAAACAAGGATAAAATTAAGGGTATGGTTGTCACCCACGGTCACGAGGACCATATAGGTGCAATTCCGTATCTGCTTATGAATTTTAATCTGCCGATATATGCTACAAGGCTTACAATCGGTTTGATTGAGGGAAAGCTAAAGGAGCACAAGCTGCTAAGCGATGCTAAGCTCAATGTTGTAAAGCCGGGCGATGTTGTAACTCTCGGCAAATTCAAGATTGATTTTATACACGTTAACCACTCCATTCCCGATGCGGTAGGCTTTGCTATTACTACCCCTACGGGAACGGTAATCCATACGGGCGACTTTAAAATTGATACTACCCCTATTGATGAATATGTAATAGATATAGGAAAATTTGCCGAATACGGCAAAAAGGGAGTTTTGGCATTGCTTGCCGATTCGACCAATGCCGAAAGACCGGGGTATACTTCGTCGGAAAAGTTAGTAGGCGGTTCTTTTTCCCACTTCTTTTCCAAGGCGGAGGGCAAGCGCATAATTGTTGCTACCTTCTCGTCGAATATTCACCGTATCCAGCAGATAATTGATGAGGCGGTGAGATGCAGCCGTAAGGTTGCGGTTTCGGGCAGGAGTATGATAAATGTCGTGACGGTTGCGGCTGAACTCGGCTATCTTGATTTACCCGACAATGTGCTTATCGACGTTGCTGATATAAAGAACTATGAGCCGGGCGATATTGTTGTGGTTACTACGGGCAGTCAGGGCGAACCGCTGTCGGCTTTGCACAGAATAGCCTTTTCCGAGCACAGGCAAATCGAAATAATGCCGGGGGATATGATTATTATATCTGCCACACCTATTCCCGGTAACGAAAAGCTTGTAGATAAGGTTATAAATGAGCTGATGAAACGGGGCGCAAATGTTGTATATGAGAGAATGTATGACGTTCACGTTTCGGGTCATGCTTGCCAGGAAGAACTTAAACTTATGATGAGTATTACTAATCCTAAGTTTGTAATACCGCTCCACGGTGAGCAAAAGCATCTTATGAAGCACGCAGGTCTTGCGAGCCAGATGGGAATAAGTGATGAAAACATTCTTATTTCCCATAACGGCAATGTAATTGAGATTACCGATAAAACCCTTAAAGCCGAGGAAACCGTTCAGGCGGGCAGAGTACTGGTTGACGGTCTGGGCGTAGGTGACGTAGGAAGCATAGTACTGCGTGACAGAAAGCACTTGGCGGACGACGGTATTATTATAATAGCGGTATCAATTGACCGTATAACACGTGAGGTTGTGTCAGGTCCCGATGTTGTGTCACGTGGGTTCGTATATGTAAAGGAATCCGAGGAGCTTATGAGCGAAATCACCGCTCAGGCTGAAGATGTTCTGGAACGTTGTTATATAAATAATGTAAGGGATCTTACCACAATAAAAACAAAATTAAAGGATTGGGTTGCAAGGGACTTGTTCTCAAAAACCAAGCGCAGTCCTATGATACTCCCGATTATTATGGTAGTCGATTAAGCGGAGTGCCTCCGCCGGCAGTTCGGCTTAGTTTGATATAATAAATTTATTCCTTACCACGATGGTATAGTATTCTTAAATAATCACTGAAAGGATAGATATAAAATGAAGGTTGTATTATTGGCAGATGTCAAAGGACACGGAAAAAAAGGCGAGCTTTGCAATGTATCGGACGGATACGCAAGAAATTTCCTTTTCCCGAAAAAGTTAGCCGTCGAGGCTGACAATGCTGCTTTAAACGAGCTTAAAAACCGTGAACAGGCGGCGGCTCACCACAAGCAGGAGGAAATAAATGCCGCAAAGGAAACCGCCGCAAAATTAGAGGGCAAGTCGGTTAAAATAGTTGCAAAGGCAGGCTCGGGCGGAAGACTTTTCGGCTCGGTTACCTCTAAGGAAATTGCAAACGAAATAAAGAACAGCTTAGGAATTGAGGTTGACCGTAAGAAAATGACGGTTGCCGATATTAAGAATTTCGGTGAATACACAGCCGAGATTAAGCTTTATCAGGGAATTACAGCAAAAGTAACCGTAATTGTAACGGAGTAGTATTATGGCTGACGATAAACTAATTTACAATCTTGATGCCGGTAGAGCACCGTATTCACTTGAAGCGGAACAGGCAATATTGGGTGCAATTCTTATAGACCCTAAATGTCTTAATGAAATTGCAGTTCAGATAAAGCCTGAGTATTTCTTCATTCCACAGCACAGAGCAATATATACCACCATGGCGGCTATGTATGAATTAAGCCAGGCAATAGATTTCGTTTCCTTGCTCGAAAAGCTTAAAAAGGACGGAGTTTATGACGAGGCGGGCGGAAAAAGCTATCTTACAAGTCTTGTGCAGATGGTGGCTTCCTCTGCTAATGTGCTGACATACGTTGGTATACTGCGTGACCGATATTATTCCCGTGCGCTTATGACTGCGGCGCAGGATATTATAAAGGACGTAAACGAAAATACAGCCGATTCGGGTGCATTGCTTGAAGCGGCAGAGCAGAAGATTTACGATATACGTCAGGGCAGAGAGGTAAGCGGTCTTACACATATTAAATCGGTTATTGAGACCGAGACCTATGACCGACTTTCCAAAATGGCTGACCCTGAGACGAGGGAAGATTATATAGGTATACCGAGCGGTATCAGCGGACTTGATAAAATGATTACGGGACTTAACAAATCCGACCTTATTATATTAGGTGCACGTCCCGGTATGGGTAAAACCTCGTTTGCGCTTAATATTGTGCGTAATGTTGCAATGCAGGCGCACAAAAGGGTTTGCTTTTTCTCGCTTGAGATGTCCCGTGACCAGTTGGCGCAGAGAATGTTATCGAGTGAAGCTGGCATAAAGAGCGAAAAGCTTCGCACAGGCGAGCTTACCGACGACGAATGGACACGTCTTGCACAAGCAGGCGAAAATTTGTCCTCTGCGGATATTTTCTTTGATGAAACCTCAACCATTACCGTGCCCGAAATGAAGGCAAAGCTTCGCCGTATGCAGCCAGCCCCCGATTTGGTTGTAATCGACTATTTGGGACTTATGAAATCGGCACGTAATATTGATAACCGTGTGCAGGAGGTTTCGGAAATAACACGAAATCTTAAAATTATGGCAAAGGAATTAAAGGTTCCGGTTATTGCCTGCGCACAGCTCTCCCGTGGTACTGAGGCTAAGGGCAAATCGCATAAGCCGGCACTTTCTGACCTGCGTGATTCGGGTTCAATAGAGCAGGACGCTGATATAGTTCTCTTCCTTTACAGAGAAACTTATTACGATAACGAAAAGACCGATGATGAGGATAGGGGCGACCCGAATAAGGCCGAATGTATCGTGGCTAAAAATCGTCACGGTGAAATCGGTACGGTTGACCTTTATTGGGACGGTCAATTTACACGCTTTACTTCTGTGGATGTGTTCAGATAATGAAAAATTCTGTTTTAAAGGCATTTAAGGATTTCGCACTCTTGGGCGATTATCGGGGCGCTACCGTTACGGTGGCACTTTCGGGCGGAGCCGATTCAATGGCGCTGCTTAATGTTTTACTCGAATTAAAGGACGAATTGGGCATAACCGTAGAAGCCGCCCACTTTAACCACCTTATACGTGGTCTGGAAGCAGACTGGGACGAAGAGTTTGTAAAAGAACAATGCAAACGGCTCGGTGTCAAGCTTTACAGCGGTCAGGGCGACGTTCCTAAAAAGTCGCAGACCGAGGGTATAAGCCTTGAAACTGCGGCAAGGGAAATGCGTTATGATTATTTGAGCCGAATAAACAAGGATTTTGTAGCAACGGCGCATACCGCAAGTGATAACCTTGAAACGGTGCTGTTTAATTTAAGCCGTGGGGCTGCTATTGGCGGCTTGTGCGGAATACCGCCTAAAAGGGATATTTTTATCCGTCCGCTGATTCTCGCTTCGAGACAGCAGATAGAGGACTACTGCAAAGAAAATAATATCCCGTTTGTGACTGACTCTACAAATCTGTCGGACGATTACACAAGAAATAAAATCCGTCATAATATTATACCTGTGCTAAAGGAGCTTAACCCTTCGGCTGAAAGGGCAGTTACGAGAATGACGGTTAATCTGAGAGCGGACAGCGCCTATCTTAATAAGCAGGCGACGGATTTTCTTAAAGAAAATGTAACCGATAAGGGTGAATTGGATTTAAAGAATTTCGATTCACTTGATATAGCCGTTAAAAGCAGAGTGATTAAAAGTTATGTCAATTCTGTAACTAAAAACAATTCTCTTGAATCGGTGCATATAAAAGCTTTGCTTCATTTAACCGAGGCAAACGGTAAGACTAATCTGCCCTGCGGATTCACTGCCGTTTGTGACAATGGTTATCTTACGGTTTATAAGGGGAATGAAAATCCTGCAAAAACCGAATTTGACGTTGAAATGATTGAAATTGATGCCGAAAATTTCAAAAATCTGCAAAATGTTAATAATTTGTTATTAAAAAACGCATTGGATTGTGATAAAATTGTAGGAAAATTGGTTCTGCGCACCAGAATGACGGGGGACAGCATAAGGCTTAAAAACAGAGGTTGCACCAAAACCCTTAAAAAGCTTTATACCGAATGTCATATTCCGGAGAGTTTGCGTGATACCCTGCCTGTTATTGCTGACAACGAGGGTGTTGTCTGGATACATGGCATCGGTGTTGCTCACCGTGCTGCAGTTACCGAAAATTCCGAGCATATTTTAAAAATTGATGTGCGGGAAGTTTGAATATTAAGAAATACCCAAAAGCAGATAGTTTTATCTGACGGGAAAGGAGAAATTTCTCTTGAAGAAAAATTTTAAAAATGTACTTTTGTATATCGGTATACCGATTGTCTTTGTAATTGCAATACTTTCGGTTTCCGGTCTTACAAAGAAAACTGCCGAAATTAAGTATTCCGAAATCGTGCAGATGGTTAAGGAGAACGAGGTTTCAGAATTCAGCCTTAATCTTTACAGCGGCGAATTGGAGTATACTAAGCGTGAGGACGGTAAGAAATACCGCTATACCTTAGCTGACCCTTCTATTTTCTATAACGATGTTAATGAATCGGTTATGAAAATAAATGAGGAAAACAAAGGAACGGATAAGGATATAGACTATACCTATATCCGTGGCGGCGAAGGCGCTTGGATTATGAATCTGCTTCCTACCCTTTTAATGGTAGGTCTTATGGTGGTATTCTGGATCTTCTTTATGAAAAGAATGAATTCCTCTATGGGAGCAGACAAGACCATGGGCTTTGGCAAAGCAAAGGTCAAGAAAGAGGACGGCAAACGCAAAACCACCTTTGCAGACGTTGCAGGCTGTGACGAGGAAAAAGAGGAAATGTCGGAAATTGTTGACTTCCTTAAAAATCCTAAAAAGTTTAATGATTTGGGCGCAAGAATTCCTAAGGGTGTGCTGCTTGTTGGCCCTCCCGGAACGGGTAAAACCTTGCTCGCACGTGCCGTTGCAGGTGAAGCCGGTGTTCCGTTTTTCTCAATTTCCGGTTCCGACTTTGTTGAAATGTTCGTAGGTGTCGGTGCTTCACGTGTACGTGACTTGTTCGGTGAAGCCAAGAAAAATTCTCCTGCAATCATATTTATAGACGAAATTGATGCCGTTGGTCGTCAGCGTGGCGCAGGCTTGGGCGGCGGTCACGATGAACGTGAACAGACACTCAACCAGTTGCTTGTTGAAATGGACGGATTCGGTGCTAATGAGGGCGTTATCGTTATGGCGGCAACTAACCGTCCTGATATACTCGACCGTGCATTGTTGCGTCCGGGACGTTTTGACCGTCAGATAACCGTAAACTATCCCGATGTTAAGGGTAGAGAGGAAATATTAAAGGTACACGCACGTGGAAAATCCTTAGGACCTGACGTTAATCTTGCAACAATTGCAAAATCAACCGCAGGATTTACGGGAGCAGATCTCGAAAACCTTCTTAATGAGTCGGCACTTCTTGCTGTTCGCCACGGTAAAAAGGCGATAACTCAGGAAGAGGTTGAGGAAGCTACTATTAAGGTTGTAATGGGCGCTGAAAAGAAATCCCATATCGTAAGCGATAAGGATAAAATGGTTACTTCTTATCACGAAGCGGGTCACGCCGTTGTTTCCTACTTCCTGCCAACACAGGACCCCGTACATCAGATTTCGATTATCCAACGTGGTATGGCGGCAGGTTATACAATGTATCTGCCTACCGAAGAAAAGGGTCATACATCTAAAAAGCAGATGCTCGAGCAGATTTGTTCGCTCCTTGGCGGACGTGCTGCAGAGCAACTGACTCAGGACGATGTTTGTACAGGCGCTTCTAATGATATTGAACGTGCAACCGATCTGGCTCGCAAGATGATTACCAAGTTCGGTATGAGCGACAGACTGGGTCTTGTGACATACGGTAACGATAATAATGAAGTATTTTTAGGTCGTGATTTCTCGTCCACACCTAATTATTCCGAAAAGACTGCCGCTGTTATTGATGAAGAAATTGAAAGTGTTGTTATGCAGCAGTACAGTAAGGCTCTCAAACTCCTTACCGATGCAATGCCTAAGGTTCATAAGGTGGCTCAGGTTCTTTTTGAAAATGAAAAGATTTCGGGCGATGAATTCCGAGAGATTATGGAAACCGAATAATATATAATGTATTAAAACCGAGGCTAAAAGCTTCGGTTTTTTCTTGAAAATTTTTTAATTTTTTTCTAAAAAAAGAGAAAACTTCTGATTTTTGGACAAAATATTTTCATAATAAATCCTTTTAAATGTGGTCGAACTTTTTAAGAAAACCCAAGATATTGTGCTTTTAAAAAAAGTTGAAATTTTTTTAAAAAAAATTGAAAAAAAGTGTTGACAAAAGGGGTGTGTTGTGGTATTATAATCAGGCGCTCCAAACGAGGGGCTGCAAAAACCGAGCTAAAACGGGAGTTTTAAGCGAGGTAAAACGGACCTTGAAAATTAAACAACGAAGTAATAAGGACCCGACGATTCTTAAGAGAAATCTTATAAATCAAGGACAATAAAAATGCGTCAGCATTTAAAGTAAATGAGCTAAAGAGCTTATCTAAAGATTTGAACACCTTAAGGTGTTGAGATAGAATTATTTAGAGAGTTTGATCCTGGCTCAGGACGAACGCTGGCGGCGTGCCTAACACATGCAAGTCGAACGGAGTAAAACGCTGAATTGAAGGTAGCTTGCTACAAGATTTTCTTGTTTTACTTAGTGGCGGACGGGTGAGTAACGCGTGAGTAACCTGCCTTACAGAGGGGGACAACAGTTGGACACGACTGCTAATACCGCATAACATACGGATATCGCATGGTAACCGTATCAAAGGAGCAATCCGCTGTAAGATGGACTCGCGTCCAATTAGATAGTTGGTGGGGTA
>JAZQHX010000344.1:0-2137 GCA_045540835.1 Acutalibacteraceae bacterium
TCCAGATTATTGACGATATTCTTGATGTTACCGCTAATGAGAAGGTTTTAGGTAAGCCTACGGGCAGTGATGAAAAGAACAACAAAACCACCTTTGTTACCCTTTACGGTATAGAAAAGGCGTTTGCAATTGCCGCCGAGCTTTCCAATGCCGCATTGGATGCTTTGGACGAAATAGGCGGCGACACCGAAACGCTTTACGAGATAACTAATTACCTTTTAGATAGAAATAATTAAAGGATGTAAAATTTTGGATTACCCGATTTTAAGCAATATTAAAACACCACAGGACATAAAAGCCTTTAACAGCAAGGAAATAAGTGCGCTTTGTGATGAAATAAGGGACTGTATAATAAATACTGTTTCTAAAAACGGCGGTCACTTAGCCTCGAATTTAGGAGCGGTAGAGCTTACCGTAGCATTGCACAGAGCGTTTGATTCCCCCACGGACGAAATTGTTTTCGACGTGGGGCATCAGTGTTATACCCATAAGCTTTTAACGGGCAGATTTTCTGAGTTTTCTACCATTCGTCAAAAGGACGGAATTTCCGGCTATATGAAGCCAAGTGAGAGCGAGCACGACCCGTTTATTACGGGGCACAGCAGTAATTCAATTTCTGCCGCATACGGTATTTACACCGCTAAAAGATTAAATGGCGAAAGCGGAACGGCAGTAGCGGTTATTGGTGACGGCGCTATGACGGGCGGAATGGCATACGAAGCCCTTAATAACGCAGGGCATATAAAGGGTAATTTTGTTGTGGTGCTCAATGATAATGAAATGTCTATATCTAAAAATGTCGGTGCGCTGGCTAAAAGCTTTACCAGAATGCGCAATAAGCCGAGGTATCACAACTTTAAATTTGCACTTACTAAAATTTCACGCTCTATTCCGCTTGTAGGCGAGTATATTTATAATTTTCTTTATAAAATCAAAGAAGTTGCTAAGCGAGTGATTTACGGAAAAAATGTTTTTTCGGCTTTGGGACTTAATTATTTAGGTCCTGTGGACGGTCACGATGTTGCGGCAATGGAATATCTTTTCAAGGTGGCAAAAACCAGTGAAAATCCGACACTTATTCACGTTATAACCACTAAAGGTAAAGGTTATAGCCATGCTGAAAAGCAACCCGATTGCTATCACGGAGTAGCTCCCTTTAATATCGATTCGGGTGCAAATACTGCATCTAAGCGCAATTTTTCTTCCGTTGCAGGGGAAGCTTTGTGTGAATTGGCAGAAAAGGACAGTAAAATCTGTGCGGTTACGGCGGCTATGGCGGAAGGAACGGGGCTTGACGGCTTTGCAAAGGAGTTTCCTGACAGATTTTTTGATGTCGGAATTGCCGAACAGCACGCTGTCACCTTTACGGCGGCGCTTTCTAAAAAGGGCTTAAAGCCGTACTTTGCGGTCTATTCCTCCTTTTTACAGCGTGGCTTTGACCAGATTATACACGATGCCGCAATCGGCGGCTTCCCGTTGAGACTTCTTGTAGACAGAGCCGGTATTGTAGGCGAGGACGGGGAGACACATCAGGGACTTTTTGATGTTAGCTTTTTATCGGCTGTTCCCGGTGTGAGCATATATTCTCCGAGCGGATACGATGAGCTTAAATACCGCATCAAAGATATAAGCGAAAAGGACTCGATTTCGGTTGTGCGCTATCCGAGGGGAAGCGAAAAGACGTCAGATTTTTCCGACTTTAAAGCCGATTATTCGGTTATAGGTGACGGTAAAACGGCAATTGTAACCTATGGCAGGCTGTTCGGTGAAGCTTTAGGGGTGCAGTCAGAATTAAACGATGTTGCGGTTGTTAAATTAAATAAAATTTATCCTTTGGGTGACGAGCTTATTAAAACCGTTTCAGGGTATGAAAGGGTATGTTTCTTTGAGGAAACCGAGAAAAGCGGCGGTATAGCAGAGTGTATGGCGGCAAGACTTCTTGAGAGCGGTTATAACGGCAAATATGAAATTCACGCAATAGACAATTGCTTTGTGGCACACGCAAAGCCTGATGAAGCGCTGAAAGACTGCGGTCTTGACAGCGAAAGTATGAAAAAAGTGATAAGGGAAGTAAAATAATGGCTGAAAAATTAAGGCTTGATGTTGCTTTGGTTGAAAAGGGCTTTGCCGAAAGCCG
>JAZQHX010000345.1:0-4035 GCA_045540835.1 Acutalibacteraceae bacterium
GTGGTCTGCAAAAACGGCTGTTATATTAAAATTGCCTACCTCTGTACTCTCACCCACTTTGACCTAAAAAAAGTATCGTTATTGAACACTCTTTCCTCCGTCAACAAAAATATTCTGTCCCGTAATATATCTACCCTCGTCCGAGCAAAGTAACGATACTATTCCGGCACAATCTTCGGGCTCGCCGTAAAAGCCTACCGGGATACTGTCGGTCACCTTTTTTGCATACTCAGGGTTTGATAGTGCCTCTACATTTCTGTCGGTATAAATAACACCGGGTGCTACATTGTTAACTGTTATACCGTCCTTTGCGAGCTGTAAAGACAGAGATTTTACCATATTAGTCTGTGCCGCTTTGCTTGCAGAGTAAACGAGCATATCGGGGTGCGGCTTTGCCTCTTGAACAGAGCCTATGGTTACAATCCTGCCCCAACCCTTATTCTTCATATTTTGGACTACTGCTTGTATCAGCACCATACTTGATACAAAATTGCAGTTTAACTGTTCATAGCAGGCTTGGGTGGTGATTTCCTGCCAAGGTGTGCGGTACTGCAAAGAGGCATTCAAAATCAGTACATCTATATCGCCTATTTTTTCACCCAAAGCCTTAGTTTCTTCAAGATTGCATAAATTGGCTGTTATAACTTCGGCTTTACCGCCGTTTTGCTCAATAATGGCCTTGGTTTCCTCAGCCTTTGCGGTATTGCCTGCGCCATGGACAATAACCTTATAACCGTCTTTTGCAAGTCTTATTGCAATTGCTCTGCCGATTCCTCTCGAAGAGCCTGTAACTAATGCTGTCTTCATTTAAATTCCTCCTACAACACAAAGCGGACTGCCAATTTCTATATTTTCATCTGACAAAACAGGCTTTCCGTTTTCTATTTTTAACACCGTTACATTATTACTGTTTTCGTTGGTGCAGATAATATAATCACCAATTACATCAAAATCTCGAGGTCCACTTCCACCGCAGTTTGTGTTTTCCAATAATTCAAGCTTATCGCCCGAAATCTTAAAACGGCTTATAGTATCTGCACCTCGGTTTGAAATATAAAGATACTCGCCTTTTATCCTTATAGCCGCAGCCGTGCTTTTACCTTTATAATCAGGTATTGCGCAATATGTGCCTTTAAGTATTGGTTTTCCGTTATTCCAATCAAAAACACTTACATCATTTGAAAGTTCATTAACGCAGTAAAGGTATTTTCCGTCATCACTAAAACATAAATGCCTCGCTCCGCTACCGTCAGGCACTTTTATTTTGAATTCTTCATTCAAATCGGTATCATAAATAAAAATAGTGTCTAACCCTAAGTCTGTACAAAGAATGTGTTTTTTATCGGTTGAAGAGCATACAAAATGAGTATGTGGTGCCTCCTGACGGGTAGGATGAGGACCGTTACCGCTATGTGTAATCGTCTTTTCTCCTATCTTTACAATATTGCCCGAAAGATAGTTCACAACATATTTGTTATTACCCAACACTTCAAGATGACAGGGCACAATACCGTTTGTGCTTACAGTTTCAGTTTTGTTTATAAGGCAACCGTTTTCGTCAATATCAAAATATAAAATACCGCCAAAATGTGTCTCTTTATCAATCTCCCGCAAAACAACCTGCATCTTATTATCCCTTATTATCGCATACATAGGACGGTCTAACGGTGTTTTATTAACAAATTCAAATTTGCCCTCTTGGAAAAGATAATGATAAATTCCGCCGTCTGTTTCACAAGATAAAATATAAATATGTTTCATTAACTAAACACCTGACTTTAAATTTTCAATGAAAAAACATTATTTTTTTCTTTATGAATACCTATTTCTAACTTTTGTTCGTCAACCTCAACTTCATAATCACCATAAAATCCACGAAAATCAATACAACCGTCTTTATCGGTAGTAAGTTCTAAATCGGTATGCCAAATTTCATTAAATAGTTTTTTTAGCATCAAAGCGGATTTTTTAGGAGTTAAATCATGGTGCCAAAGTCCGCCACGACAATTATTCTCATTCCAGGTTTTCCCATCATCGTAAGCATAACCATCAATGGTATTCCAATAAACTATAGTTTCTACTGCGGGATGAGAAAACCAAACCGAATACCAAAGTTTTAACATATCTGCCTGAAGCTCTTCGTCTTCTATTGTATCGCCAAAAGTGGGGATGGTAACCTCTGTTAATTCGAGCGGGAGACCTAACTCAGAAATTACATCCAAACCTTTCCAAATTGATTTTGGATTGCAGAAACGTCTATCAAAATTCCGAATAGAATTCTCATACTGTTCTTCGTTCCGGGCTGTTGCTCCTGTGAACATATGATTCTGAAGACCGATTTTATCGATTTTAGTACCCTTTTGAAGTGAGTTTTCAATCATCATAAAGTATGGATTTCTATAATCATCTCGTGATAATCCGGAGATTGGATTTCCTTCGTTTATAACCAATGTTTCATTCGGGAAATATTTTTGTGCTAAATTAAAAGACCATTCAATAATATCTCTTTCATTGCTTAATTCTGTTTTTAAACCCCAACCGCTTTCGCAAAGTAATTCGTTTATAACCTCAAACTCACACATTCTGCCTGAATAGCGCTCCGCAATCTGACGAAAACGCTCCTCATACTTTTTCTTAACCTCATCCAAAGGCAATTTTTGTAACCATTCCGGAGTAAATTTATCATATACAAGACAGTGAAGCTTAGGCGTTATTCCATTTTGTTCGCAATAATCCATACAAAGGTCAGGAGCAGGGCGTCTATAAACCTTTTTACTGTTTTTATCGTAACGGGGGTTGCCTTCTTCGGACTCCAAACCATCCCAATAAAACGGTACAGTTGCAAGATTGAAATACTCTTTAAAAAAACGTCGATACTCGGCATTATTTTCATCGCTTTCAAATTCATCAAGCATAAAAATATTAGCACCGTACTTAAAGTCATGGGTTTGCTGTGTCAACTTTACTTTTTTACCTGAAACAGGGTTGCTATCTTTATCCAAAAATTGCACCTTACAATAGCCCTTACGGTATTTTTCTATACCTTCAGAAATTTTCTTATCAATTTCGGCTTTTTCTTTTTCATAAGCCTCCATATATAATTTTCTTTTTTCACTTATATCTATCATAAACTTATTCTCCATACTTGAATTTAAAGTGCTGTCTGTGTATCGTCAGGGTCGCCGTTGCGAGCCAAATCGTATTCCTTAGACCAATCAAGGTCACGGTATTCTTCCCCTCTTGGGTCGGTTTTTATCCACTCAACTAACATATCAAGCATTTCTTCGCTCCAGGTATTTCGGTCGATTTGTGCAGTAGTGAATTTACCCTGACAAATCATTTCAAAACGGAAATCGTCCTTAAGGTGGGTTTTAGCTGCACCCTCTACAACGTCAGCTACGAGATGTGACGGGATAAACAGCACACCTCCGCCTGCACCGAATACAACATCACCGGGCAAGCATACAGCACCGCCAAAATTTGTAATATCGTTCCAGTCCTTCATTACAAACTCACGTATAGGTGTGGGGTCAATTCCTCTGTAATAAACCTGAACGTCGGGCACCTTTTTCATTTGTTCAACGTCACGGATACCTCCCCAGACTACGGCTCCGCCATTTTTAGTGCGCTTTTGTAAAGCGGTTGTAAGGTTTCCACCTAAAAATGTACCCTTATAAATCTTATCGTACATATCGCATACTACAACATCACGTTCATAAAGGTGGTCTATAACCCATTGGTTATAGTTACCCTGCAAACCATCCTCGGCACCACGTGAAAACTGAACATCATGTAAATCGGGACGTGTGGGACAGTAAGTACAGGTAACTGCACGACCTACAAGCTTTCTGTCATCGTTATGCAAAGTAAGCATCGGATTTTCGCCGCCGCCTACAAACTGATGCTCGTAGCCGAGTACAAATATCGGTTTCCATACTTCCTCTAGGGTCATACCGTAAAGGGCATCTAAATACTTGTCCTCTACCTTTGGTCTGCCGTCGGGTAATCTTTCACCTTTCCATAATGGTGTTAACT
>JAZQHX010000346.1:0-10847 GCA_045540835.1 Acutalibacteraceae bacterium
TTTGACCCAAGGAGTTGGAGAGATATTTTGTCTTCCTAAGACCGCTTGGCCTCCGACTTCTGTAAACCCTATTTGGAGCAACGCTGACTGTGGCTATACATTTGCCCGATGTGCCACGAAAAGCGGCTTGAGCGTTGGGAGTAATCCCGCGTCGAGATAGATAACCGTCCACGACAGAACTCGGCTTACCGACCGACTCTGCTTTCAATTTAGCGAGCTGAATTTATTTCACATACCAAAGGCTCCTTCTTAGAGGGAGCTGTCAGCGAAGCTGACTGAGGGAGTTTGATGCTAAACCTTACCCGAACTCCTTCCGTCACACTTCGTGTGCCACCTTCCTCAATGAGGAAGGCTATGGATTCTGCTTTACAATAAAGCTTGGCAAATTATAAACACTTAAAAAATGTAGCTGTAAAAAAACTAATTATAGTTTAACTGCGTATTCATTGAATATTTGTATGGAACGACCTGTGTGTCGTTCCGTTTTTTAATACGGAACACACTATTGATACAATGTTGCCACCTATGCTTTATATTCGTGCCGTAGGCAAACCTTTAATTCCGAATTACGCATTCCGAATTACGAATTTTAAAAATTGCGGTAAGCTATAAATTAGCATATGAGATCATTTTTATTCTTTTGACAAACTACAATCAGTATAGTAATGCAATAATATTTCCTTATAGTCTTTTCCCTGCTTTGCAAGAGCGTTGGCGCCGTTCTGGCTCATTCCCACGCCGTGACCGTAGCCGTTTGTCGTGAATATAAATTTATCATTTTCATATTTTACGCTAAAGCAGGCAGAACGCAATTCCAGTCGGCTCCTTATATCGGTGCCGTCTGTTTTTTTGCCGCAAACCTCAATCTCCTTTACATAGCCCGAATCGGTAAGGGTGGCTTTACCAAAATAATTTTCCGTCTTTCCCGTCCATTTAATAATATCGCCCAGTTTTTCTTTTAATTCAGATACGGTAAATTTGGTCTTTACAGCATAGTTTTGGGCTTGTTTATCAAAGCTGCTGTCTACCGATTTTAAATACGGGTAATCACGTCCCCACACGTTAGCACAGGTCTCGGTTTTGCCTGCTGAAATAGCGTGGTATACAGCCAGAATTATTTCACCGTTATATTCAATCTTGCTGTTCCCCACCGACTTTACTGCGGATTCAATTTTCTGTGTATACTCGTCGGCTTTGCTTCCCCATTTCTTTATTGCCTCTTCCTTTGTTATGTAGCACTGCGATACCGTATAATCGGTGGATAAATCGTATTTTTCGTTTTTATTCTGTTCTCTGTAAAAACAGGCATAGGTATAAGCGGCAACCGCCTGCGCCTTTAGGGCCTCTGTTTCGTATGAAGCAGGCATTTCGGCGGCTACAACCCCGAAAATATAGTCTTCCCGACTGATTTCGGTAATTTTTTCGGTTTTATGGTCATATAAACGGAATGTATCCGACGTTTCGGGTTCTGACTCAATCGGTGCAGTGCTGATTTCTAAAGCGGTCTTGTCCGTCTGGGGCTCGGTTCCGCTTACGGCTGATAATGGCATTAAAAGCATTGCCGCCGTCATAATTACAGTTAACATAAGTAGCTTTTTCATAAATTTACCTCTTTTTTTCGTAATTCTGTTGACTTTTAAAATCAAAACTTATACAATTAGTATATGTGATTTTATACGTATAAATGCTTCGGAGGAAGAAATGAAATTTAATAAAATTATTCTGTTTTTTAATCTTTCGCTCATATTCGGCGTAATAATGCGATTTTTTCAAATCAAATTTACAATTCAATACGCTACGGGATTTTTTGTAAGCAACCTTTCAGGCTACGGATACTTTATGCTGGCGGTTGTATTCCTTATTGCAATACTCTGCGGAATATTTGCTTCTACCTACTACATAAATCCTGAAACACCGCCAAAAAAAGGAATAGTGTTAGGTGTAGCTTCGTTTTTACCCGCTATTTCGATACTTTATGAAATCTTTACCGAATCCAAAACTTTAGATGTAATTCCGCTACAATCGGGAGCCCTTAAAATATTAGGCATTTTAGCGGCGGCATACTTTATTTTATACGGTTTATCAAAGTTTGTGGAAATCACACTTCCCGATATGACAGCGGCAATCCCCGTTCTTTACATTATTATCCGCATTATCTGTGATTTTGCAGCGATTTCATCACTTGCTATTATTTCAGACTATATATATTTAATCTGCGGTTATTGCCTTATACTGCTTTTCTTTATGAATTTCTTAAAGCTATACAATAAGGTTGATACCGAGTATAACTTCCGCAAAATTTTTGCAACCGGACTTTCTGCTGCCGTTATATGTATATCACAGTCGGTAGCGCATATAGCTGTAAATATTGTTTCCAATAACGGATATACACATATTTCTCACGGTGCAAATTTAAGTCTTCTGGCTTTCGGCATATTTATAATTGCCTTTATTTTCACCCACTTTTCAAAAGAAAACACAAAAGAATAATTTATACACTAAAAGGGTTGTCCGATATTTAGTCAGACAACCCTTTTTAATTTGATAGATAAGGTTAGTATTTATAGCAGTAGCCGTTTTTATCGGGAATATATGATACATCTACTCCGAATGCTTTCTTTATTGCACCGGATTCCGAAACCTCACTAGGCGTTCCGTAAACAACCTTTTTACCGCCGTTTATTAAAAGCAGTTTATCGGAAAAATCCAAAGCAAGAGTAAGGTCGTGCATAACCGCTATTATGGTTTTTCCGTTCTCAGCGAGATGCTTTAAAAGCCGCATTAGCTCTAAGCTATGAGCTATATCAAGATAGGTTGAAGGCTCGTCCAGCAAAATATAATCTGTATCCTGAGCCAAGCACAAAGCAATATATGCCTTTTGACGCATACCGCCTGAAAGTGATGCTAAGGGCATTTCTTTAAATTCCGTCAAATCCATTTGCTGTATTGCGTTATGGGCTATTGAATAATCCTCCTTGGAGTATCGTCTCGGATAACTCAAATGCGGAAATCTGCCGTGAAGCACCATTTGCTGTACTGTCATACACGGTAAATTTTTACCCTGCGGCAAGAAGGCAATTTTTTTGGCAATTTCCTTACGTTTCATTTTCAGTACAGAAGCACCGTCAACCGTTATATCGCCCGAAAACGGTTTTACAAATCCTAATACTGTTTTCAAAAGGGTGGTTTTTCCCGAACCGTTTGGACCGATAATTGATATAAACTTACCCTTGTCAAAACTAACGGTCATATCAGATACAACCTCTTTTTTGCCGTATCCTGACGAAATATTATATAATTCAAGCATCGGCGTGACCTCCCTTTTTCTTTATTAAGAGCAAGATAAAAAAGGGAACGCCCAAAAACGACATTATAATTCCTACGGGTATTTCGTAAGGTGTAAACAGCGTTCTGGCTGTTGTGTCACACAAGCTCACAAATCCACCGCCCAAAAGTGCGCACATAGGCAAAAGTCGCTTTCCGCCGCCACCCATAAGCTTTCTTACAATATGCGGAACGATAAGTCCCACAAAGGATAATAGTCCTGCAATGCTTACGGCACTTCCTGCCAAAAGAGCTGAGAGAATCAAAAATAGTATTCTGTAAAAACGGGTATTAAGTCCCAACCCTTCGGCGGTTTCCTGACCCATACCTATAATTTCAAGCTCATTTTTAAGGGTGAAAAGAATCAAAAGCGATACCGCTATAACCACAGCGGCAGGTAAAAGCTTTTGATAGGTAACCGAAGAAAACTCACCGATTTTAAAATCGTTACTCATAACAGCTATATCAGGATTAAAGGTGATTACCGTATCCGAAATTGCATTAAAAAGGCTGTTGAGCGCTATTCCCATTAAAATAACCGTACCCTTTGATGCACCTGTTCGTGCGGCTATAACACTTACTGCAAGCACCGAAACAAAAGCCCCAACAAAGGCAAAAAGTGATAACCTGAATCCGCCGTAAATTCCGAAAGCGGTGCATAGTGTAACGGCAAGTCCTGCACCCGAATTCACACCTATAATACCTGGAGAAGCCAATCGGTTAGCAAGCACACCCTGCGTCACCGCTCCCGATACAGAGAGTGCCGCTCCGCAGACAATGCAGGCGGCAGTACGTGGAAAACGGACATACCAAAAAATTCTGCCCGATACACTCCCAGCCGAAAAATCGGAAAAAGCCTTTATTATTTCACTGAATCCGAGATTTGTACTTCCAAATGTAAGTCCCAGAAAAAAGGAAAAAAGCAAAAACAAAATACCCGATAAGTAGCAAATAAGCCCCTTTTTAGAAAATTTCGCACAGTTTCTCATAAGCCACCGCCCATTCGTCATTCGGTTTGAGGTTGAAAAGACGTCTGTCCATAATGTGCAGTCGGTCGTTTTTTACTGCCGAAAGCTTGCCCCAAGCCGAATTTTCTTGCATATTTCTCTCTAAATTATCCTTTGCAGCCTCGGTATCATCTCCCATTGTAACAACAAAAATATGATAAGGCTCATTTTTTATAATGCTTTCTATACTCAGGTTTTCGAGCAAAGCTTTTTCGCTGTCAGCAATATTTATGCAGCCTATGCTTTTAAGCATTTCACCTAATACCGTACCCTCGCTGTTTTTCGCTTTTACTGATGAAGAGGACGCACGCAAAAGCAGTACCGTTCGCTTATTTTCGGGTATATTTTTACTATTGAATTCGGTTTTGATTTTCTCAATATTGCTTTGAATTTCAATACCGTTTTTCTCATAAAGGTCTTTTCTGCCCGTAATATCGGTGCAAACATTGAGCATCTTAAGATAATCCTCAAAATTATCAACATCAAAATAAGCCACCGTTATTCCTGCATTACAAAGTACCGTTTCCATTTCAACATCAGCCGAGGTAGATGCGCTGGCAATTACAAAATCGGGATCTCCCGACAATAATCTTTCGAGTGACGGCGAATGCGCTCCACCTATGTTTACTGCATCTGTTTCGAGCCCGAAATCCTCCCAGGCGTCCTCTGCGGCGGCAACAAGCTTTCCGCCCGACAAACACCAGACATCGGCAAAGCTGCCTATTAAAGCCGCCACTCTTTCGGGCTTTTTATCAAGGCTTACATTTCTTCCTAAAGCATCTGTAAAGAAGTAATACGCCTTTTCGGTTTCCTTTTCCGATTTACAGCCCACACAGCAAAAAATCAGGCAGCTAACAAGCAAAAAACATATAATCTTATAAGCCGTTTTTTTAAATAAAAAACCTTTATCTCCCGTCCTCATATATTTAACACTCCAAAGTAAAATGATATAATTTACAATGATTATAATAACACATTGCAATATTTTTTTCAAGGAGCATGGCTTATAAATAAGCAGTCCGAATTCAGATTTACAATAGCTTCAAATACCGTTATTGACTTTACAGCGCTTTTGGTGTATTATGTATATGTTAATTTGTGCGTAATGCGCCATAAAGCTACAAAACCATTTTGCAGTTAATTATTTTTTAGAACAGAGTGTGATAAAAATGGATAATAATAAAAGTTTTACCGTTGAAGATATACAGCAGCATTTATTAGAATTGTTGCTTTATTTTAATAAGTTTTGTAACGAACATAATTTGAAATTTGTATTGGCAGGCGGTACCTGTCTTGGTGCTGCAAGACACAAAGGCTTTATCCCCTGGGATGATGACCTTGATGTTTTTATGCTCAGAGAGGATTACGAAAAGTTTTACGAGCTTTGGAACGAATATGCAGATACCGACCGTTTTGAAATGGTACGCACAAACGAAAAGGTTAATGTACACCATTCTGCTATTGAAATTCAGGACAAGCAGACCACTTTTGTTTTGAGCCGAAATCTGGATTTGGATTCACATCAGGGTCTTATGATAGATGTTATACCGCTTGACGGTGTAGCGCCCGGTAAGTTTGGAAAAATGCTTCAAATGATGAATTCTATGATTTACTGTTGCTTTAATTTCCAGCGTATGCCGGCTCACAAGGGCAAAATGACCGCTACTGCTACAAAAATTGCTTTGAATTTGATTCGTTCACCTAAAATGCGATACAAGCTTTGGAGCAAGGCCGATAAGCGAGTAAGGAAATACGGCACCGAAAACAGCGAGTTTGTTGCCTCCTTTGGTGAAGGTGCTACCATTATGCGCCGTCATTTCCCGGCAGATTGGTTTAAAAATCCTGCTTTTCTGGAATTTGAAGGTCACCAGATGCCTGTTCCGAGAGAATATGACAAGTGGCTTACAAGAACCTACGGAAATTATATGCAGCTCCCACCCGAAAAGGACAGGGTTTTCCGTCACGAAGCTGTATTCATTGACCTTGATACACCATACGAAGAATACAAGGGTATCTATTACGGCAAGGACAGAACACACAAATAATTTACCTGATTTAAGGGAGTTTTTATTATGGGACTTAAAAATGCCTTTTCAACAAGAAAAGCTATGCAGAATACACCATCTACAGATTTTTTCCACGAATTAAGTAGTGAAGAACTCAAGCAGTTACAAGGCTGCTTTCTCGAAATTTTAAAGGATATTATAGCCGTATGCGAAAAGTACGATATTTGCTATATGGCGGCTGGCGGTACAGCATTAGGCTCGGTAAGGCATAAAGGCTTTATTCCTTGGGACGATGATGTTGACATCATTATGCCGAGAGAGGATTTGAACCGATTTGTAAAACTTTTCAATGAAGCAATGGGTGATAATTATGAGCTTACCACCCCCGATTCCAAGTCACACCCGATTGAAAGTATGATTACAATCGTTCACAAAAAGAACACCTACAAAGCCAGTATGCAAAGCTTTGACACTTCCCTGCCTAAGGGTATTTCAATTGACATATTCGCAATCGAGTCTGTACCTCGCAATCCTGTTGCAAGAAGAATTAAGGGATTATGCGCAATGGCTATTCAGTATATAGCCGTTTCTTCGCTTTACAGACATTATATGAGCCCCAGAAAGAAAGAGTTTATTTGCCAGACAAAGGCAGGAAAATTCAATTACAGAATACGAACCACCATAGGCTTCTTGTTTTCATTCGTAAAATATGACAAATGGGGTAGATTTTTCGACCGTTTTGTCCGCTGTAAAAAAGATACGGGACTTTGGGGCGTTCCTACCGATATAGGCCACTATTTCGGTCATATTATGCCTAAAGAGGTTTATTTCCCGCCCGTTAAGGGAGAGTTTGAGGACATTATGATAAATCTTCCTCACGATACCGATGCATACCTCAAAAACCAGTACGGCGATTATATGACAATTCCGCCCGAGGCCGACCGTGAAAAGCATTGGTCGATAGGCTTCAATCTCAATTCCGATACTTTTGAGCAGGAGAATAAAAGCTGATTATGGATAATCAAATTGATATTGTTATTCCTTGGGTTGACGGTGATGACCCCGAATGGCAGGCAGAATACAGTCAATATAAAGCACAGCCAAAGGCTGACAGTAATGCCGCACGTTACAGAGATTGGGATACCTTGAAATTTTGGTTCAGGGGTATTGATAAATTTGCTCCTTGGGTAAGGAAAGTACATTTTCTTACCTGGGGACATTTGCCAAAGTGGCTTAATGTGAATCACCCCAAAATCAACATTGTGAATCATAAGGATTTCATTCCCGAAAAGTACTTACCTACCTTCAGCTCGCACGTTATAGAGCTGAATTTGCACCGTATTCCTGATTTAGCCGAAAAGTTCATTTATTTTAATGACGATGTTTATTTAACAAAGCCCACAAAGGAAACCGACTTTTTCAAAAACGGTATTCCGGTTGAAGCGGGTGTTTTCGGCATAATCAAAATACACAATACTCAGAATTTTATGCCGTATGTTATGCTTAATATGCTGGCAATAATAAATATGCATTTCAGTAAACGCAAGATGATAACACGGGATTTCTTTAAATGGTTCAACCCCAAGCTTGGAAAAATGCTTTTTAACAACCTTTATTTTGCTCCTTTTGGAAACAATACGGGTTTTCGCAATTTCCACAGCTGTTCCCCGCTTTTGAAGTCAACCTACAAAACTGTTTGGGAAACAATACCCGAAGTGCTTGATGAAACCTGTAAAAATCGTTTCAGAAGTCGTGACGATGTTAACCAATATATTTTCCGCTACTGGCAATTCTGCAGCGGAAATTTTGTACAAAGACACCCTATGAGCAGTTATCTAACAATAGGAAAAGACAATAGCGAAAAAATCTTAAAAACACTTAATTCAAATAAATATAAGGTAGTTTGTGTTAATGACGACCCTTTGGGATTTGATTTTGAAAAAGAGCAGGCGCTTTTAGTCGATACTTTCCAAAAGCTTTTCCCCGAAAAATCAGATTATGAATTGGAAGCATAATAAATGAAACTTGCACGCACTCAAAACACAATCAGGAACACCTTATGGGGTGCCGTTTACAGAATGGTAACCCTTATAGGTCCTTTTATAATAAGAACTATACTCACGCACAAAATGGGTATTGAATACGGCGGTTTAAGCGGTCTTTTTACCTCTATTCTCACAATGCTTAACCTTGCTAACTTAGGATTCAGCACCGCACTTGTATTCACTATGTATAAGGCTGTTGTCGATGATGATACCGATGCACTTTGCGCTATGATGAATTTTTACCGTAAGGTTTACCGCATCATAGGCTTTGCAATACTCGGAATCGGTATATGTCTTATGCCGTTTTTAAAGTATTTTGTAAAAGACGGTTATCCTGATGACATAAACATATATACGCTTTATGCTTTATACCTTTTTGAAACCTCGTTAGGTTATCTTATGTTCGCCTATACAACGGCAATTTTTTCCGCCTACCAGCGAACTGATATTACACTTAAAATAAATACCGTGCGGTATTTGTTACAATACGCCCTGCAGGCTATTGTTTTGATTCTTTTCAAGAATTATTATATTTATGTAATAATTCTTCCTATTATGATTATTCCGAATAATATAGCCAACTATGTTATTTCGAGAAAAATGTATCCTAAAATCAAATGCAAGGGTGAACTGCCTGCTGAAACAAAAAAAGGCATATACAGCCGAGTATGGACTCTTTTTGGTCATAAGGTGGGCAATACAGTTTTAACGCAGTTCAGTAATCTTATGATTTCCGCTAATTTGGGTTTGTTACCGGCTTCGCTTTACAGCAACTATTTCCTGATTTTGACTGCCGTAAACGGGCTTACTGAGATTATAACCAACGGAAGTCTTTCGGGTATTGGAAACAAGCTTATTACCGACTCTAACGAAGAAAATTACAGTCTTTTTAAAACGCTTACCTATGGCTGGATAACCCTTATAGGCGCCGCCGCTTGCTGTATGCTTTGCTTCTATCAGCCCTTTATGGCAATCTGGCAGGGTGAAGAAAACTTAGTAAGTGATAAGGTAATGTTTGTTATAACTGCGTTCTTTTTCACCTGGATGTTCAGAATAATGCAGCTCACCTACCGTGATGCCGCAGGTCTCTGGACTAAGGATTGGCTAAAGCCTTATGTCGGTGCTGCTGTAAACCTGATAGGCGGTATAATCCTTGTTAAATTAACAAACAGCATTGCCGGTGTTTTAATACCAACCATTATTGTATTTTTGTTTATATATTTCCCTTGGGAAGCATGGGCATTATTCAAATTCCAATTCAAACGCAGTTTAAAGGAATATTTTGCAAAGGTCGGCTATCTTGTTTTAATCTGTGTAGCCGCTTGTAGCGCTTCTTACGGACTTTGTATGCTTATAACCCCTGAAAACAGCATTTTATCACTTATAATACGTGCTGTAATTATAGGTATCACATTCCCTTCAATATGGCTTTTATTTACCTTTAAAACCATTGAATTCAAGAATCTTGTAAGCTTTGTTAAACATCATTTTCTAAAAAAGAAGTAAAAAGGGTGCAAACGATATGAAAACGGATTTTAAAAAGAAAGCAGAAGTTTTATTCGGTAACGAAAATACGGTTAATAAATTCCCTCTGCTTAACAAAATAATAACTATATATATAGGAATCACTTTAGTATTCCAGATTTCATCTTTAATTGCTCCCGTTCTTACATTCTTGTCTTACACTCCGCTTTATAGCTTTAAAACCTATTTAGGACTTATCGGAGCAGGCTTAATTGCTGTGGATTTGGTAACCAATAAAGTTTTATGGCGTGGAGCCTATTGTTGGCTGATGTACGGAATTGTTGCAATATCCGCAATTTCTTCTTTACTTACATTTTCTTACGGAATAAGCAAAAATATTTTCTTGCTTTGCTGGGTTGTTATAGAAATAGCTCTGTTTTACTCTTTGTCACACAGATTGGATAAAAAGGAATTAACACGTTTTGTTTATATAGTTTATACAATAATAGGCTCTATATGGCTTGTTGCGTGTTTAGTTTCCATTGCACAGTTTGTTGCAGGCATACATTACGCATATATTGTCGATACCATGTCCAAAGACCAAACGTATAGTCACCAGGGCTTTGCTAAAAACAGACTTTACGGAATTTTCAACCCCATAAATCACGCCGCTTATATAAGCTTGATGCTTATTTTAATCGGAGTATATCTGATTATAAAAACCAACCGCAAACCGCTCAGAATATTTTACGGCATATCCTGCTTTTTCTATTTAATGCATCTTATACTTTGCGTATCAAGAAGTGCTTTGGTTGCTTTGTTTTTAATTATTGCGGTTGTCACTTTTTTAGTAGCACGAAACAAACTGAATTTTAATAAGCTTAAAAAAGTATTTATTTCTGCTGTCTGTTCTTTGTTAGCAGTAGTAATAGCCTTTGGTTGCTATACGGGAATAAAAAAGCTGTCGGTTAAGCTTCCCGTTTTATACCGCTCAATAATAC